>JAQBZZ010000025.1:0-22500 GCA_027622595.1 Chloroflexota bacterium | reverse complement strand
GGGAACCTTTGGGCGCCTCCGTTACACTTTAGGAGGCGACCGCCCCAGTCAAACTGCCCACCAGACACGGTCCCCTGGCCTATCCAGGGTTAGAACCAAAGACAGAGAAGAGTGGTATTTCAACGATGGCTCCATCCCGACTGGCGTCGGAACTTCTCAGCCTCCCACCTATTCTACACAACTCTGACCACAGTCCAATGTCAGGATGCAGTAAAGCTCCACGGGGTCTTTTTGTCCTGTCGCGGGTTACCCGCATCTTCACGGGCCTTGCAATTTCGCCGAGTCCCTCGTTGAGACAGCGACCAAGTCGTTACACCTTTCCTGCGGGTCGGAATTTACCCGACAAGGGATTTCGGTACCTTAGGACCGTTATAGTTACGGCCGCCGTTCACTGGGGCTTCAGTTCAGAGCTGCCCTCCGGCAAGCCGGAGTTCACCCCTCCCCTTAACCTTCCAGCACTGGGCAGGTGTCAGCCCCTATACGTAGGGTTTCCCCTTAGCAGAGACCTGTGTTTTTGTTAAACAGTCGCTTGGCCCAATTAGCTGCGGCCCCGAAAGGCTCCAAGAGCAAGTCCTTTCACCTCCGGGGCACCCCTTCTTCCTAAGTTACGGGGTTAGATTGCCGAGTTCCTTAACGAGGGTTCTCTCGAACACCTTGGGGCTTTTACCCCTGCCTACCTGTGTCGGTTTGCGGTACGGACACCTCTGTCCCATAACAACGAGGATTTTCTTGGCGGTATAGGTTCAGCGGAATTCCCCGAGGAAACCTCAAGGTTTCCACCCCCCTCAGCTCGTAACGCCGGAATGGATTTTCCTGTCCCGGCATGGCCTTCAGGGGCAGACACACCATGTCCAATGGGCATGCTCCGCCTACCTTTCCGCGTCCCCCCTTTGCTTTAAAGCGAGATAAAGGTGGTACGGGAATGTTGACCCGTTGTCCATCGCCTTCGCCTTTCGGCTACGGCTTAGGCCCGACTAACCCTACGCTGAACAACATTGCGTAGGAAACCTTAGGCTTTCGGTGCCAGGGATTCTCACCCTGGTTTGCGCTACTCATGCCGACATTCTCACTTCCCCACGCTCCAGCAAACCTCACGATTCACCTTCAGTGCATGGGGAACGCTCCCCTACCCCCCATCTCGACGCATCGAGACGGAGCCACGGCTTCGGCGGCGGGCTTAAGCCCCGTTGGATTTTCGGCGCAGGACCCCTCGACCAGTGAGCTATTACGCAATCTTTAAAGGATGGCTGCTTCTAAGCCAACCTCCTGGCTGTCTGGGCGATCCCACTTCCTTTACCACTTAGCCCGCACTTGGGGGCCTTAGCCGGTGGTCTGGGCTCTTTCCCTCTCGACAATGGAGCTTATCCCCCACTGTCTCACTCCCAAGGTAAGAAATATTGGCATTGGTGGTTTGGTTGGGTTTGGTAAGCTCACGCCCCCTAGCCCATCCAGAGCCCTACCTCCAACATTCACCCTTGAGGCTGCACCTCAATGCATTTCGGGGAGAACCAGCTATCTCCGGGTTCGTTTGGAATTTCTCCTCTACCCACAGCTCATCCCAGGTCTTTGCAACGACCACGAGTTCGGGCCTTCACTCCGATATTATCGGAGCTTCACCCTGGCCATGGGTAGCTCACCCGGTTTCGGGTCTAATCCCAGCGACTCACTCGCCCTATTCAGACTCGCTTTCGCTTCGGCTCCCTTCGTCCACGAAGTTAACCTTGCCGCTGAAATTAACTCGTCGGCTCATTCTTCAATAGGCACGCCGTCACCCCGATAAATCGGGGCTCCGACCGTATGTAGGCCCACGGTTTCAGATCTATTTCACTCCCCTCCCGGGGTTCTTTTCACCTTTCCCTCACGGTACTGGTACACTATCGGTCGCAAAGGGTATTTAGCCTTGGAGGGTGGTCCCCCCAGCTTCCCACGGGATTTCCCGTGTCCCGCGGTACTCAAGAACGCATCTGAAGCCCCTTCCTTTTCGCCTACAGGACTTTCACCTCCTATGGTTGCCCTTTCCAGGGACCTTCGGCTAAGAAAGAGGTTTGTGACTCCATGGGGTCGCTGAGGCTTCCCCGTATGCGCCTTACAACACCCCTGAAGCATAGGACCTCAGTCCGTTAAGCTCCAGCGGTTTGGGCTCTTCCCCGTTCGTTCGCCACTACTAAGGGAATCTCTTTTGATTTATTTTCCTCGAGGTACTGAGATGTTTCAGTTCTCTCGCTTACCCGCTCTAACCTAAGGGTTCAGATAGAGCTATCCCGAGTTCATCGGGATGGGTTACCCCATTCGGGAATCCCCGGCTAAGCTTGCTAGACAGCTAACCGAGGCTTTTCGCAGTCTTGCTACGCCCTTCATCGGCCCTTTGCGCCAAGGCATCCACCGTGGGCCCGTATTAACTTAACCCACATTCAGGCCCGTAAACCTCTATTCAGTTTTTAAAGTGCACAAAAATGGCGCTGGATGCTGCCAGACGCCGTGGAATTAGCACCAGATGAAATTGTCCGTATGTAGTCAGGTGTTCAGCTTGTTAGTTCCTCTACTTTATGGACGCGAAGGTCATTATATGCCCCCCGTTTGCGGGCGTCAAGGGGTTGTCAGCCCAACTTCAGGCATTTAGCACAGACCTACAGGTACTTGTAATATCGCATACCCATATATTTGAGTGACTATCCTCTCGTAAGTCATCTATGTTAAGGATGATATGACTCTCATATCATCCTGAGTGAAGCGAAGAATCTAAAGCCCTCGCTGAGCAAAGCGCTGCACCTTGGATTCTTCGATCGTTCCGACAAGTCGGCACTCCCTCAGAATGACATGAGTAAAATGAATCTAAGAGAATATCCACAAGACCTGCCTACTATCTACCAGTCCGCCACGACACCAGCGCCGGTCGGAAAGGAGGCAGGTCCCTTATCTTGAACCGACCGTCCTCCTCATTCAGCAAATCGGTAAGCACCGCTTCCAACCGCCGTTCGCCAGCGCTGCCTGGCTCCACCATCAGCCGGGGCCGCATCTGCTCCAGGGCCCGCTCGCGGCTCTCGAACCCTCGAGGCTCCTGAAGCGGCTGCATCTCAAGGTCCGGGTAGATTCCCATCTCCCACAGCACCTGCATAAGCTCCCTGAGCGACGGCAGCCTGAGCCTCTGCTGTCCGTGGACTCCCGGCCACAACGGGTTCGCCTGAGAGTGGGGCGGGTTCTCATACAACACCACCAGCACCTTCTCCCGTGCGTGGGCCGCAAGCTTGGTTATAAAGGGAGCAATGTCCTTCACCGTGTATAGCACCTGTACGCACAGTACAACGTCCGCAGGCTCAACCTCCGCCTCTTCCCAGGTCGATGTCACCAGAGAGACGTTGTCTCTCCCCGTTTTCTTGGCCTCTTCTTGTAGGATCGAACCCATGCTGGCCGAAGGCTCCACCGCCACAACCTGTTTGCAGTGCATCGATATGGGAAGCGACAGCCGTCCTCCGCCGGCCCCAACGTCCATCACCATATGATGGGGTTCAATCTCCCTGAGAATCCTCTGCACCAGAAGGTCCTCGGCATCCTGTGCTCCCGGCCTAAACCGCTCGGCGAAAGCCCCCCACGAGTCCGTGGACGCCGGGGGCTGGCTCCGTACGCTGTCAGACTGGGAGTGCTCCTGCTCCACCATCCTGAGCCACCGTTCTCCTGCCGAGACGCCTGCTTGATTCATCAAAGCGCTTCTCCCCGTTCCTTATACGTCCGTGTAATGTTAATCATGCGCCTCATCACTGCCCGGCAGTAAGTCTCAGGTGCTTGGGAGGCTCGTCTGGGAGCTGCCACACAATCTCCTCGTGGTTCCACTCACGGTGATAGGCGTTAGCTGTGATGATACCTGCATTATAGACCGACTCGAAGGCGTCCCAATCCAGCCCTTCAATGGCCCTATTCATGGCCGTTAGCGGGCCTTTGATGAACGCCTCCAGATGTGCCGTGTACCTGGGACGGGTGACTGCGCCAATCCGTAGCGCCTTCTCCAGCTCAGAGGACTGAAGGGCCGCCAGCTTCCAATTCCCACCCTTTGCCGCGTAGTAGAGGATCCAGTAACGATCGCTCACCTCCGCCATCAGGCGGGCAAGCCCAGGCTGAATCTCACCGAGCTGGTCCAGCGTGATCTCTGTATGGGGCGTGTGTGCTATCGGCTGCTCTTGTGCCATACTACCTGCTCTTCATATGATTTCGACAGAACCTACTGCGGCCCCTGTATCACCAGCTTGCCGTAGAAGTCACGGCTCTCCATCACCTCGTGCGCCCCGGCGACATCCTCAAGGGGAAAGACCAGGCCAACCACCCCCGTAAGCTCGCCGCGGTTGATGACGCTCATCATCTCCCCAAAGGAGCGACGCGTCCGGCTCCCGCTCCCCATTAACGTGAGCGGCCTGCCCGTAAGAACAGATAAATCCATGTTTGTCTGTGTCCCCGACGTGCTGCCCGTTATCACCAGCCTGCCGCCCGGCCTCAGGCTCAGTTGGTTCTGCTCCCACACCGCCGCGCCAACCACGTCAAGCACCATATCGACGCCCTGCCCGTCGGTAAGCTCTCTGACCTTCTGACTGAAGTCCGGTGTATTGCGATAGTTGATGCCCTCGTCGGCGCCCAACTCCTTGGCTCTGGCGAGTTTTTCGTCCGAGCCAGCAGTCGTGATGACCCTGGCCCCGATTCGCTTGGCAATCTGTATGCCCGCGCTGCCCACCCCGCTGCCTCCGGCCTGTACAAGGATGGTCTCCCACGGCTGAAGCTGGCCCCGCACCATGAGACAGTGCCACGCCGTATGGAAAGCCAGTGGGATCGCAGCCGCTTCCTCAAACGACATTGAGTCGCGGAATTTGTGCACATTGACGGCCGGAATCTTGCAGAACTCCGCGTGGCCGCCGTCCACGTCTACTCCGATCCTGAGCTGATTACGACAGAACTGGTCGAGTCCCTGGAGACACTGGTCGCAGGCGTCGCACTTCAGACGGTTGTCAACCAGCACACGGTCTCCAACTTGAAACCCCGTAACTCCGGGGCCTATCTCAAAAATCTCCCCGGCCATGTCGCAGCCCAGGATGTGTGGAAACTGCGCGGGAAGCCTGCCGCGGCCCGAGCGCACGCCAAGGTCAAGATGGTTGAGCGCGCTGGCCCTCACCCGCAGCACGACCTCGCCGGGGCCAGCCGTCGGGTCTGGCAGGTCGCCGTATATCAGCTTGTCCACACCACCGAATTCATTTATAAAGACCGCCTTCAATGTCTTTCTCCTTTACTCGAAATACTCGAAGACTCGTGTGGCGATAACGAAAGTGCAGAAAATCGGAGCGCGTAGAGTATACTACCAGATTTCCTGAACAGGCAACGAAGACACCTCACTAGAAACAGTGCACCTTTTTGACACAAAGCATACAATGTAACTATCCGAGCCAACCCAGCAAGGAGGGCCCAAATGGCTAAAGGCGGAGGCGGCCACAGTGGACGGTCACCAAACGACCAACGTTCAGACGTAAAGAACCCTAACAATCCTGATCACAAGGCAGATCAGGATAACAGGAGCAACCAGAGCAACCCTAGACACCCTTCTTCTAAGTCCAATATCCCCAAAGATAGGATAATCGTTAGTTCTTGGCGATACTCCAAGAGGAACCTGTGGACTCGCCACAGTAGACTGTTAAAACAGCGATTGTGCAGAAAGCAGGTAGGAGAACGGTATGCTAATTTTTTTCAGACGAATCAGAATGGCCTCGACCCAAAGACCCTACTGGTTTCACAGGGTGGGCAGCTATGGCTATCCACCCTGCTAAATCACGAGACTTCGTAAGGGAACTATTCAATCTAGAGCGCAAGTTCTGGAAGGTCACCGAACCTTACGAATTCGAGATCAAGGGGCGTCTCCTTATGGGGCATGCAGGTATGACTAGCCTCAAGAAACAGGAATTCTGTGAAGAGGTGCTTAGCCTATGCAAGACCCATGGCATAAAGTTGTTTGCTGTTGGGATTAAGAATGCAGGGACTCTTACTATGACTAATCTAGATGATCCTGTTATCTATCGGGCTTACAGTCGTCTTTTGGAAAGAGTCGAAGCGATGATGGTAGAAGAGTATCCAGAGGACATGGCTATTGTTGCTTTGGATTCATCTGACCAAGGCACAGATACCAAACGGGCACGTACATTCGGCAACTTCCTTTACGGTAGCATAACTGGTAAGAGTTGTGCGCATATCATTGAAACACCGCTCTTCGTAAGTTCAGCTGCAACAACAGGGATACAGATTGCAGATATGGTGGCCTATGCATTAGCCCAGCAGAATCTTGCGAGAGAAGACCTGAGGCACATAGGAGACCGAATTCGTGAATTGGAATGGCGAAGCAATAGGACGGACATGGAGTATCCAATGCGGGGCTTCCGATTTGAGGAGATACCAAAAACCTAGGGTCGCGGAAACCCTAGGTTTTATGATCTTGGGTACTGAGGAAATCGGCCATCTCTATTAAAAATTAAAAGATGCTCAGTGTTGCGAATTAGGCAACACACCGACTTCCTACTGCTACTAACCTATCATATCCTGTTGACAACTGTCAACGGGGTATCTTCCAAATTGGACCACCCTGTCCCCACATCCCCTAAAGAAAGTGCTACAATTGACGCAGCTTTTATCCCATAGTAGAACGAGTCCTGAACCAACCATAAGGAGGAACAGAAAATGGCAGACAGCAAGCCCAACCTGGAGATAAAGTACTGCATCGATTGAGGGTACCTGCCTCTAGCCGCTTGGATAGCGACTGAGTTCTTCGCAGAGTTTGGAAGCAAGCTTCCCATAACCATCACACCTGTAGACGATGGCCGCTTGGAGGTCTACCTGGACGGCCAGACCCTCTTCGACCGCAAGGCCGAGGGCGGCAAATACCCCGAAATGGAAAAGGTCAGGGAGTTGAAAAAGGCAGTCCGTAACAAGATAGCCGTAGCCACCTAGCCACCGGCAGGGCAACCCCCTTCTCTTTATACAGCCGCTCATCCTGAGCCTGTCGAAGGACCGAACCATCACCACAATAAGGAAAATGTCATTCTGAGTGAAGCGAAGAATCTAGAGCCTTCGCTTAAACACAGCACTCCGCCTTGGATTCTTCGGCCGTCCCGAAAAGTATTGTGAGTGCAGGGCGTGCCCTGCCAGCTCATCGTGAGCCTGTAGAAGGAGCGTGCCTTGCCCGCCCAAGCCTCAGCAACTGATAGATACTCCACGCAAAGGGGATATAACCGCCGTAGCCAAGGACCGGCATCTCGAATACTTTTGCAAAACCCAGCAATGGGACGTGATAAATCCATTTGGGCGTCGACCAGAAGTTCCAGAACTCCCACAGGAACCCGCACAGCAGGCCCCCCATAGCCACACCGACCACCAGCCGCCACCTTCGCCGCACCATGTCGCCGACCAGACTGTGCCCACCCCGGTAGCCCACCAGCCCATCGATCACAAGGAACGGGGCCACCCAGATAAGGGGATAGAAGACCCTTGGCCAGACGAAGACCATCGCCTGAAAGAGTATGCCGAGGCCGATCTGGATAGCGTACTTTCGGCTGTGACTTCCAATCCAGATTGCTGTCGACCCACCTCGCCTCACCGTGAGACTCCAGGCGGCGTCCAGAGCAGGAATAACCGTGGAGAAGGCCGCGGAACTCATCAGAGCGTACGTCCAGGCGTTATAACGCTCCTCCGCACCAAGGTACTCCCAGTTCGCTACCCTGGCATTCACAAGTTCGAACCACCACCACAACGGTATGGACAGGGCCAATAGAGCAAAATGTCGCCGCAACCCCGGATACCCGCGTTCCCCAAAGCCGTACATCACCAGGGTAGCTCCGGACCACAGGCCCATGAAAAACAGCGGGTTCCAGAAGGTGTCCTGTGTCCACAGAAACGCCCAGCAGATGGCCGCCAGCGGCAGGCCAACCCCGACGGGGACACTCCTCCTCATTCCCAATTTATATAAATCCTAGCTACAGATATCCCGTACCGTCTGCTGAACCAGTTCGTCGGGCACGTCCGAGCGCACCGTGGTTAGGCCGATGTCCTCCAGCAGCACCCAATTGATCCTCTTCGACATGGCCTTTTTGTCCATTTCCATTGCCTTCATGACATCATCGGGGTTGACGCCGGGGCAGGAGATGGGCAGCCCAAAGCCCTTGAGTACCTCGGTGTATCTCTCAACCGCCTCGCGGGAGATGAGACCCATCTGCTGGCCGATCTCACCCGCCGCGACCATGCCCGCGGACACAGCCTCGCCGTGAAGCAGCGCCGTATACCCGGTGGCCGCCTCCAGCCCATGCCCGATGGTATGCCCGTAATTCAAAATAATGCGGCTGCCGGTCGTCTCCCTTTCATCCTCCTCAACAACCCTGCCCTTGATGGCCATGCTCCGGCGTACCACCTCCGCGGTCACATCCGGTTCCAGGTTCAGCAGAGGCTCCATCCTCTCCTCAAAGAGTTCGAAGAGCGAAGCGTCCAGGATGAGACCGTGTTTGATGGCCTCGGCCCAACCGGAGGCCAGTTCCCTGGGAGGGAGACTCTTCAGAGCATTCAGGTCTGCCACCACCATCCTCGGCTGATAGAACGCGCCAACCAGGTTCTTCCCGGCTGGAAGGTTGACCGCCGTCTTGCCGCCTATGGACGCGTCCACCATCGCCGCCATAGAAGTGGGAACCTGGATCACCGATACCCCTCTCAGGAACGTCGCCGCCACAAACCCGGCCAGGTCTCCAACCATGCCGCCACCAAGGGCGATGATCGCGTGACCCCGCTCACAACGCCGTTCCGCAAGCCACGTATAGATGTCCCCGGCCGTCGCAAGCGTCTTGCTCGCCTCTCCGGCAGGGACGGTAAAGCTATGTACTTCGATGCCCGACCTTTCAAGCGCCTCCATCACCTGTCGACCGTGAAGCTCCGAGACCTTCGAGTCCGTGATCACGTATACAGGGCCGCGTATACCGGCCTCAAGCAGGTATTTCCCAACGTCGTCCAGAATGCCCCAGTCAACAAACACAGGGTAGGCCGCCGAAGCTGCCTCAACCACGAATGCAGGGAGGGATTCTCCTGGAAGGCCATCCTTCATCGCTCCAGTTCCCTTCTCCTTCCACAACTCAATCGCCTCGCTGGCCACCTCCTGCACAGTCAGACCGTCCGTATGAACAACGCACTCCGCCAGGTCGTAGTAGGCCTGCCTCTGAGCCTTGAGTTCTCTTATTTGCCGTATCGGGTCGGGGCCGGCCAGCAGAGGGCGAACATCCACCGCCTCGCCATCGCCGGTGGGTTGCAGCAACCTGCTGTTGATGGTCTCAGGCGTCGCCTCCAGGCACACGATGACCCCTGAAGCAGCCATCACGCGATAGTTATCCGGGTCGACTATCGCGCCACCCCCCGTGGACACCACCACACCGGACGCGGCACAAGCACGGGCTAACGCCTGTCTCTCAAGGTGACGAAAGTGGGCCTTTCCGTCCTGCTCAAAGATGTCGGCAATGGACTTACCGGAGGCTTGGACAACCTCTTCGTCGGTATCCCAAAAATGCCACCCCTGAAGCTGAGCGATCACACGCCCAACCTGGGACTTGCCCGTACCGGAGAACCCCGTCAGAATCAGGTTATTGCTCATCAATTTACTACTGTACTGGATGCTCTATCGTACCCAGAGTGTACCTCAAAAGCCGTCTACCGAGAAGGGCAAATGGGAAGACACTCTCCACCCCTGCACAACCTCGATCAGGGCAAGGCCGAGGCTTGTCATTGACCCCAGGGAATGCTATACTCGGGGTTGGAATGCTCGCGGTTGAGAGTGGGTCACGGCCCACTTTTTTGCTAGATATACGCAAGTCGGTAACGGCCCGTAATCTGCAAATAAAGGGAGCGAGAAGAAGAAAATGAAAAGCGATTTTCTCATAGCGGTAACCCAGTTGGCTGCTGAGCGCCACCTCCCACGGGAAGCGGTTATTTCGGCTATTGAGGCTGCCCTGGCTTCAGCCTACAAGAAGGACAGCGTTCTTCCAGGCCAGGAGATCTCCGTGTCCCTAAATCCTGCCAACGGCGAACTCAAGCTCTTTACCCACAGGATAGCCGTACAGAAGGTGGAAGACCCCGAGAGAGAAATCAGCCTGACTGAAGCAAAGAAAATTCAGGCAAATGCCGTCTTGGGAGATGACATAGCGGTTGAAAGTGACATCCAGAACACCGGCCGTATCGCAGCGCAGACCGCCAAGCAGGTGGTTTTACAGCGCCTACGGGAAGCCGAGCTTGAACTCGTGTTCGAGGAGTACGCCGAAAAAGAGGGCGATATAGTTACCGGTACCGTCCAGCGGTCCGACCCGAGACAGGTAACCCTTGACCTTGGACGGACAGAGGCCATACTGCCCCTGTCCGAGCAGGTGCCTACGGAGAGATACCGACCCGGCCAGAAACTAAAGGTCCATGTAGTAGAGGTGCGCCGCAGCATCCGTGGCCCGGAGATCATCGTCTCCCGCACCAGCAAAGACCTCCTGCGCCGCCTCTTTGAGATGGAAGTGCCGGAGATCTTCAAGGGGATCGTGGAGATAAAGGCCATTGCCAGGGAAGCCGGTTCCCGCAGCAAAGTCGCCGTTTTCTCACGCCAGGAACGGGTGGACCCCGTCGGTTCCTGCGTCGGCTTGAGAGGCATCCGAATACAGAACATAGTCAACGAGCTTCAGGGAGAAAAGATCGATGTGATTCAGTGGCATCCCAACCCTGAGGTGTTTCTCGCCAACGCTCTCAGCCCGTGCCCGGTCACCCGTGTGGAACTGGGCCCGGAGGCCAACGCAGCTACGGTGGTAGTGCCCGACCGTCAGCTATCGCTGGCCATTGGTAGAGAAGGCCAGAACGCAAGGCTCTGCGCCAAGCTCTCAGGACTCATGGTCAACATCAAGAGCGCTACCGAAGCCGAAGAAGAGAGAGTTCAGCGAGCCGCGAGGCCTGTGCAGCAGCTTGTAGATGTCGCCGACATAGCACAGCCGTCTGCCGAAGAAGAGACCCTGACTGTAGAGGCCTCCCTGGCAACAGAAACAGAAGCGGGTGTTGAACCGGCACTGGAGCCGCAAACGGTGCTCTCAATAGAGGAGCAGTTGGCTGAAGCCGCCGTAGAAATAACTCCTGCTCCCGCAGTGGCAGCAGATATCGCAGCGATACCGGACACCGTGTGGAGTGTGCCAAAGGTGGCCCAACAGCCACGGAGGGTCAGATTCGCCGAGGATATCATGGCGCCAAGGGCAGAACCCGCCCCTGAAACCACCCCAAGGAGAAGGGGGAAACAGCCCAGAGGGGCTAGAGCCGGAGCAGAAGAAACAGCACCAAGGTCTGCCAAGCGGTCGCGACGCGACGAGTACCCGCTCGACGACGAAGCAGACCCCGATGAAGATCAGGCCATAGACCAATTTATAGACATGGACGAAGATTCGGAGGACATGGCTCCTTAAGGGATGAGGTGTATCTTGAGTCGAGGCCACATTCCCCTGAGAAGCTGCATAGTATGCAACGTCAAGACCGACAAACGAGACCTTATACGCCTCGTCCGCACTCAGTCCGGAAGAGTAGAGGTTGATACAACCAACAGAATCCCGGGGAGAGGCGCATACCTGTGCCACAGCCAGCCCTGCTGGGACGGCGCCCTGAAAAAGAACCGCTTAGACCACAAACTGAAAGGCCTACTATCCACCGAGGACCGTCTGGTCCTGCAGGAGTTTGCACAGCAGGTGGCTGCGCCATCCGGGGAGTGACGGAGAAGCCGGATTACACAACTCCTCCTATGAGGACATTGAGCCTGTAACCGTGAGGAAAAGAACTACACATTATGCAGAGATACGGCGGAAGAAGAAAAGGTAAACGGACTTCAAGGACATCCGAGTCCTCTGGCTACCCACGCCCCATAGATTCAGAACCAGCCTCCAAAGAGCTGGAGTTGCCAAAGACCCTCACGGTCAAGCAACTGGCCGACCAGATGAATAGCGACCCCATTGACGTCATCAAGGAACTGATACGCAACGGGGTCATGGCCAACATCAACCAGGTCATAGACTTCGACACCGCAAGCACCGTTGCCACGGAGCTTGGCTTCACCATTACGGCGATGGCTGACACAGAAGAAGCGTTCGCAGCCTACTCTCAGTTGGACATGGCAGACGACGACCCGAGCAAACAGGTGGCGCGCCCACCCGTGGTCACCATCATGGGCCATGTCGACCACGGCAAGACCACACTCCTGGACGCCATAAGAGAGAGCAAGATCACCGAGGGAGAAGTCGGAGGCATAACCCAGCACATCGGGGCATATCAGATTGAGTACAAGGGCCAGAAGATAACCTTCCTTGACACACCCGGACACGAAGCCTTCACAGCCATGAGAGCCCGGGGTGCAAAGGCAACAGACATAGCCGTCCTCGTGGTAGCCGCCGACGATGGCGTCATGCCCCAGACCATAGAGGCCATGGATCACGCGATAGCCGCAGGCGTCCCCATAATAGTCGCCATCAACAAAATGGACATGCCGGATGCAGACCCGGACCGGGTCAAACGGCAGCTGGTGGAGCGTGGCCTCGTCATAGAGGAGTGGGGCGGAGAAGTAATAGCCGTCCAAATATCCGCCAAAACGCGCCAGGGCATAGAAGAACTCCTTGAAAACATCCTGGTGGTGGCTGAGGTAGCGGAGTTGAAGGCTGACCCCGATCGACCGGCTACAGGAGTCATCGTGGAGGCCCAGATGGACAAGAGCAAGGGGCCGCTGGCAACCGTCCTTGTGCAGACGGGCACCCTCAGAGTTGGACAGACCGTAGTCGTGGGAAATTCCTGGGGAAGAATCAGGGCGCTCATCGGCGAGTCCGGACAGAGAGTTACCGCCGCAGACCCGTCAACCCCCGTGGAGATTCTGGGCCTCGGCCATCTGCCACAGGCAGGAGACTCACTATGGACTGTGCCGAACGAAAAGATCGCCAAGGACCTTATACAGGAACGTCAACGGCGCCTCGACACAGAGCGACAGGTGCTGACCACCACCACCCTTGAGGACGCCTCTGCCAGAATCAGCGCAGGTGAAATCACAGACCTGAACCTGATAGTCAAGACCGACCTCCAGGGCAGCATAGACGCCGTGCGGGGCACCCTGGAAAAACTCTCCACAGATATAGTGAAAGTGAACATCATCCACTCGGGCACAGGGACCATCAACGAAAGCGATGTCCTTCTGGCAGGAACCTCCAAGGCTATCATCATCGGATTCAACACCCGCGTGGAGCCGGGGGCAAGACGCATGGCCGACACGGACAAAATCGATATCCGCGTATACGACATCATCTATCGTCTCGCAGAAGACGTGCAGACAGCCCTGGAAGGCCTCCTCAAGCCCGTTCAGCAAGAGGTGGTCGAGGGACACACCGAGGTCAGGGCCATCTTCCCAATAGGCAGACGCATCAAAATCGCCGGAACCTACGTCACCGATGGGCGTATCTCCAGAAACGCCATCGCACGGGTCCTCAGAAACGGACAACTCCTGCATCAGGGCACCATCTCCAGCCTGAAGCACTTCAAGGACGACGTGCGGGAGATGGCCACCGGATTTGAATGTGGTGTAGCAATCGACGGATTCAACGATTTCCAAATAGGCGATGTCATAGAAACCGTCCGCATAGAATGACCCCATAACACGTCACTCCCTACCCAGACCACTCATGCAAGCCTCCCGAAGAACAGAGCGGGTTAACGTCCTCTTGCGCCAACTATTGAGCGAGATCATAGCCCGCGACATGAAGGACCCCAGACTGGCCCACATCATCACCTTCGTCCACGTAGGAGTGTCCAAAGACCTCCGGTATGCCAAGGTGTACACCAGCGTCCTTGGCAGTGATATGGAACGGAAATCCGCGGTGGAAGCCCTCAATGCGGCATCCGGATTCATAAGGCGCGAGCTGACAGGACGACTATCCTTGAAGAGCGTCCCACACCTGACCTTCATACAGGACAATTCCATCGAAAATGGCACTCGCCTGCTGGGTAAGATCACAGAGGTGCGCTCAGACGACCCCTCAGTAGAGGCACCCGCCGAATGAATGAAGCCAACGGCATCATCAGCGTCATCAAGCCCCTCCAGTGGACATCCATGGAGGTCGTGCGAAGGATAAAACGCCTCACCGGCCAGAAGAAGGTGGGCCATGCCGGCACACTTGACCCCCAGGCTACCGGAGTGCTGCCCATCTGCTTTGGTCAGGCAACCAGAGTAATGGAGTATCTGGTAGACAGCCCAAAGTCGTACATGGCCCTGGTCCACCTTGGAGTCACCACCGATAGCTACGATGCCATGGGGCAGGTCACGGAAACCAGGGACGCCTCCTACGTCACCGAGCAGCACATCGGTGCAGCGCTGGAGAAGTACCGCGGCGTCTTCCCTCAGGTTCCACCCATGTACAGCGCCCTGAAAAAGGACGGAGAACGACTCTACAACCTGGCCAGAGCGGGTAAAGAGGTGGACAGACCGCCCAGAGATGTGGAGATATACGATCTGAGAATCACCCGGTGGACGCCTCCGGAAGTGTGGCTTGAGATGCAATGCGGCAAGGGAATGTACGTGCGGTCCCTCGCCTATGATCTCGGCATCGACCTTGGATGCGGCGCTCATCTGAAGGAACTCACACGTCTTCACACCGGCCCCTTCGATATCTCCACCTCAGTTACTATGGACCAGGTGGAGGAGGCCTGTCAGGATGGCACCTGGCGGTCTCTGCTATTCCCGGTGGACTTTCCCCTTCTGAAGTTCAAAGCCGCCATTGTACAGAGAGACAAGGAAGAGGCCATCAAGCGAGGTCAGGGAATCTACCTTGGACTTCCACCCAAGATTGCCCCCACAAACGACCTGTACCGGCTGTACTCCGTGGACGGTGAGTTCCTGGCACTCCTTCACCCGGGCAAAGCGCGAGGCCTGTGGCACGCCCAGAAGATATTCAAGCTTCGCCAAGGGTGACAATAGGGTTGATAACCCTACTCCACCCCTCCAATATCACCAGCACAGTGTGGATTTCAGGGTTATTCATCCAGTTTTCCGGTGGAAAGGGTTGACAACCCCTTTGTCAAGCATATATCTTCTAACACGAGCTACTTGGAACCTAGGGAGGTGGACTCATGGAAGCTTACTGCTTCAAGTGCAGGGACAAGAGGGAGATCAAGGACCCACAGCAGGTCACCCTCAAGAATGGCCGTTCCGCGACCCAGGGTGGTTGCCCTCAGTGCGGCACCAAGGTCTTTCGCATCGGCAAGGGATAAAACGCCACCGGCTACCTATCCCGGTTGAAGACAGCAAACAGGCGTGTCATCTCATGGAGGTGACACGCCTGTTTGCTGACCACCCAAGTCCTGCTTACGCAGTCGTTGTTGCTAGCGCGGTTGAGCGGTTAACCCGCGTCGTTCGAGTAGCGCGGGAGGATTGCTCTCCAGAAGAGTCGCCTCCTCCGGTCCAGTTAACCCGGCGCCCCTGGCTACCATACTGATCAACTTCTCGGTGAGAAGGTCTTCCGGCCTGTGCGCGTCGGAGTCCAGCAGAAGCCTGGCCCCACCGTCCAGACCCACCTTTGCCACGTGGCCGTTGGTAAGCGAGTGTCCCCTGCGCGTCGATATCTCAAGGAATATCCCCATCTCCGCCGCCAGCGAGGCCTCGTCTTCCGTAATCAGCCCCGGATGGGCCAGAATATCCACATATGGAGAACTCAGGGCAGCCAGATTGCTCCCAGGCTCCACAGGCTCCACTATCGTCTCCCCGTGGACAAGGACTATCTGTGCACCAAAGTCCCTGGCCCGCTGAGCCGCCTCACCAATGAGGCTCTTAGGCACGTGGGTAATCTCAACTCCGGCAAGGGCCACTATCCCCCAGGCCTCCGACGCCCTGCGGCACTCCCCCAGCAGGGTCTTGATGATCCTCTCCTGGTCCTCAAGGCCAACGTGGTCGGTGACCGCGATGACCCCGTAGTCCTGGACATGGGCCGTTCGAATCAGTTCCATTGGCGATAGTACGCCGTCGCTGAGGTACGTATGTGTATGGAAGTCGTAGATCATAGTTTTTCTCTCTCGCCAGCACCAGAGAATAGCACGGGCGAAGGTCTATCAACAATAGGTTATGCCTCGTGCGTATGGTCTTTCGATTATTAGTTCTGTGGTACAACCCCCGCCCACCTTGAGAGCTTGCGGGGGAATTGTCATTGCGAGGGCGTCCCCGCCCGTGGCAATCTGGGGTGGGGTTCCCACGAACGCGGAGTCCGTGATTATTTCACAAGCTCCGATCCGAGTTTACCCTGAGCAAAGCCGAAGAGCTCACCATGAGCGGCTTTGAAGGGTGTATCAACAATAGGTTATGCCCCGTGCGTATGGTCTTTCGAAGACCCTAAATTAGACCTCCAGGTTGCGCCACCCCACCACCCAAGATATAATCACTGCGTAGCCGTGGCCCGCATAAAGGGGATTCGTCCCCTTTGACGGCCCACTATCGAAGAATAATCAGCCAAATATAGGTGCAGGGTGAACCCTGCCCAGGAGCGTGGCAAATGAAAGTCTACTGGAGAGAGCACAGGACGGGGCAACGATTGATCCTCGATTTGGACACTGGTCAGCAAGAAGAGGTTGGCGGCGTACGCCAGACCCCGCGCGGCTTCGATGCTCTTGCGAAGACCACTGGATACGACCCAGGGCGCGCCCAGAAGGGGTTCCCGACCCTGGAGGACGCCAAGGCCTTCGTCGAGGCCTTCCACCCCTGGGACATCTTCGCTGGCAGCACTGAGGTGGAGTTCGATGAGACCGTCCACCCGATGCCGGAAGAGAGTTAGTTCAGTGTATTCAAAGTTTTCCATGAATGTCATTGCGAGGCCCGACGAAGGAGGGCCGTGGCAACCCTGGCGCAGGGTGCACCCATCCTCCAGACTGCGGAGTTTACCCTGAGACAAAGCGAACGGGCCGTCCCGATTTATCAGGACTCCTCGCAACGACAATATAGCCTCAGGAGGCGCACATGCCGCTGTTTTACAACAAGGAAGTCAGAGTCTTCAAGACCTCCTGTGGCCCCTACGACAACAACGCATACCTCATAGTATGTCCCCAGACGGCAGAGAGCATCATCATCGACGCCCCAATGTGGCCGGACGAACTCCTGGAAGAGGCCAAAGGCACCCGGGTCAAGGCCATTCTCATCACCCATAACCACCAGGACCACCTTGCAGGACTCAAGGAAATCGTCCAGGCAACCGGCGCGCCGGTACAGGCCCACTGCGAAGACGCCTCCGCCCTGCCGGTACCACCGACCACCCTGGTCAAAGATGGCGATACCATCACGGCAGGAACCATAACACTGAAGGTAGTCCACACACCCGGCCACACCCCCGGCTCCGTCTGCTACGTGGTGGGCAACCACCTCTTCTCCGGGGACACCCTGTTTCCGGGAGGCCCGGGAAAAAGCAATTCCCCACAGGACTTGCAGCAGATTATCAAGAACATCACCGAGAAGCTCTACACGCTCCCGGACGACACATTCCTACTGCCTGGCCACGGTCAGGACAGCACCCTTGGCGTCTCCAAAGAGGAGTACCGCATCTTCGCCCAAAAGAGCCATCCCGCTGACCTGAGCGGCGACGTCCTCTGGCTCGAAAGCTGAGGTAGCATCATGCAGGACTCGTCTCCGACAATGCAGGTTGAGACCGTACAGGGCCAGGACCTCACCTACCTCACAGTCTATCCCCAGCAATACGATCCCACACTGGCCTACCCCGTCATCATCCTCCTGCACGGGTTCGGAGCCAGCATGTACGACCTCGCCGACCTATGCAGGCTGATAGACACAAGGGGCTATCTATACGTCTGCCCCAACGCTCCAATTCCCGTCAAACTGGAGCCTGGCATGGTCGGTTTTGCCTGGACGGAACCAGGGAGCAACGACCCCGAGCAACTCCTGAATGCCGAGAGTAAACTGAACAGCTTCTTCCAGGAGGTCATGGAGAATCACGGGGTGTCGCCAGGCAACTCTCTCCTTTTGGGGTTCTCACAGGGGGGCAGCATGACCTACAGGTGCGGGCTTGGCCGCCCCGACCCCTTTGCGGGTCTCGTGGCCCTCAGTTGCTCAATCCGCAACCCGGATGAGATGAGAGAGAAGCTACCGACCGAGCGCACCCAGCCCATATTCATCGCGCACGGCCTGCGGGACACCATCCAGCGCGCCCAGGACTCCAGGGACTTCCTGGTGGCCGAGGGCTACACCCCAACCTACAACGAGTACGACATGGCCCACGAAATCAGCCAGGAGGTCATCCGCGACCTTGTCCCCTGGATTCACCGCGTGCTGCCTCCGCTACAGCGGAGATAATGGGCATTGAGGCGGCAATAGAGGGCATGGTTGCAGTGCTCGCCCTGCCTGCTACACAACAACCAGCGGGTCGTCGTCGGTGATGACCCTGGTCTCTTCGGCCAGGGCCTCGCGGATGTTCTTCGACAGCATGAAAAGCCCCCGGTGGGCCTCACCGTCGTAGGACCGTAGAGAATCGCACCCCCTCTGTTCAAGACGGCGGTCCACCTCTTCAGCGGTCAGCTCCAGGGGATTGGGGCCAAGCGAGGCCAGATTGAAGCCCCAGTCAAAGGAAAACGATGGAATCATAGCGTGATATGGGTAAACCCCTTGGAAAATACTTTCGAGCGTATTTGATATCGCCGTGAACGCATCCAGGTTGCCCGTCATGCACGGCTCCGACTGCACCGCCACCATACCGTCCGGGTTCAGCCGTTGACGGAGCAAGCTGTAGAAGCTCTGAGTATAAAGAAAAGAAGCAGGGCCTTCCTCCTGGGGGTCAGGCAAGTCTATGATCAGCACGTCGTAGGTATCAGAAGTGGTCTCCAGGTACTCTTTTGCATCCCTGAAGTGAAGCTCCACCCGTGGATCATCAAAGGCACCCTGATGGTGATTGGGTAGGAACCGTCGACAGATATCCACCACCTCGCCATCCAGGTCCACCATCACCACCCGATTCACCGTGTTGTGGGCCAGTACCTCCCGCAGCGTTGCGCCCTCTCCGCCGCCGGCAATAAACACCGTCACAGGATTAGGATGGGTTATCAATGCGGGATGGACAAGGGCCTCATGGTAGACATACTCATCAGCCTCTGACGATTGTGTCTTACCATCGAGTATCAGGCAACGGCCAAAGTCGAAGGTGTCCACCACCTCCACCTGTTGAAAGCGGGTCCTGCCTGAGAATATCTGTTGACGAACCTCCACCAGCTGCACCAAGTTTGGCGTAAGATACTCCCGGAACCAGTTAGAACTGCTCTCGTCCATATTACCTACAAGGAGGTGGCTAGTGTGTGGGTACCTCTGCTAGCTCTGGAAGCACGCCTCGCGCAATCTCCGTGATCGAGTGCTCTTTGCTCTGCAGGCTCTCCACCACCATCTTCGCCGCTTCACGAGGCTTGAACCCCTCGCCGCAGGTGAATATATCGACGGCGGCATACCCAAACTCCGGCCAAGTGTGTATACAGAGATGGGACTCGGCTATGGCAACGACTCCGGTGACGCCCTGCGGGCTGAATTGATGGAAGGACTGCCCTATGATAGTCGCTCCCGTCTTCTCCGCCGCCTCCAGAAGCGCATTCCGGATATAGGGCAGGTCGTCCAAAAGGACTGGGTTACAGTTTTTTAACTCCAACACAAGTTGGGTACCTAGTGCATTCAATCACCCACCCTCCTGTGAACAATTTACCAAAGAGCCATTATAGCAATCTCGCTCTATAAATCAAGAGCACCAACGAAATCAGCAAATTAAAGGCTCAATCAGTTACTCTGCAAACTCTTCCTTGGCCTAAGTGCGATAGCCGAATCTCCAAGACATACAGAACCCGCTGAAGCCGCATCGGGCACAGCGGGCCTGGATTAGCGAACTAGTTTTGCGAGGCAGACTGAACAGCAGCGCTATTCACCTGGAGCCTTGCAATGGGCATCTTAGTGCCCGCCGCAAGCACACCCGCCGGACTGTATATTGGGGTTGTTAATTACAAACCCGCTCCTCATCAGACCATCCATATAGTCTATCTCTGCACCTTCCATGAGGGGGGCACTATCGGGGTCTATGAGTATGCTGACGCCATCTGTCTGCACCACCATGTCATCCGCCTTGGCCTCCTGCTCCAGTGCCAGCATATACTGGGCTCCTCCATTGGCACCTGGCATTAAGATGACCCTTAGAGAGGCACCTTGCTCACCTTGCTCCTCCAAAATATCCTTCAGTTTCTCGACGGCCAGGGGGCTGATGTTAATCACAGGTGCTCCTTCCAATATTGGGGTCAGACTATGGCGCTAAGCTGCAACGCTTTCCGTGCAACTATGAACTAAACTCACAAGCACCTTAGCATAGCATACAATGAGCGGTCAAGGCCACCTGCCCGCCAATGGGGTGATTTTCTAATAGTGCCTTATAAGGGTGGGGTTTCTCTTACTACCTCTTACCTCCATGACACCCGTCATCCCTATAGTGCCAACCTGAGCGGCCGTCACACCTCAATCGCCAAGGGGAAGTTGAGCTATTGGTGTTCCTCGATTATAATTGCCCGCCGGAGGTAATTCCCGGAGGTGATTCATGGAAGAACAGCGAAGCCAGTTCGTAAAGTACGACTTCTATAAGCTCGACCCCCAATGGCGTCGGCTTCCCTCCCTTGAAAGGGAGGAGCACAAACGGGAGTTCCTCGCCGTCTTGGACGAGCTATCCTCAGACGTCTCCGTGCTGCCCTACAGCCTGGTTGGCATTCGCGGCGACTGCGACTTCCTTCTATGGAAGGTGGCTTGGGACCTGGAGCAGCTTCAGGAGTTGGCGACGCGTCTATGGAGCACCGACCTCGGCAAGTACCTGGACATACCCTACTCCTACCTGGCGATGACCAGGCACTCCCCTTACGTTGGCGCGCACCGTCATCCCGGCCAGGAAGGGACCACCGCAAGCATACGACAGGTGGGTCGAAAATACCTCTTTGTATATCCCTTCATAAAGACCCACTCCTGGTATCAGCTCCCCGCCGAGGACCGTCAGCGCATGATGACCGATCACTTCCGCATCGGCCACAAGTACCCCACCGTCAAGATAACCACCACCTATTCCTACGGCCTTGACGACCAGGAGTTCGTCCTCGCGTTCGAGACCGACTCCCCAAAGGACTTCCTTGAGCTGGTGATGGACCTCCGCGGGTCCGAGGCACGGCCCTACACAGAGCGGGACACACCCATCTTCACCTGCATCGCTCGTGACCTGCCGGACACCCTGAACTCGCTCGGCTAGGCAACCACCGTCATTGCGAGGCCGACGGACGAGGGCCGTGGCAATCTGGCGGGGTAGCCTCCATCCGCAACTCACCTGCCCTCCACCCGTAGGGCCACACCTCACCCCGTAATACACCGGTAATACGCATGGCAGTACCTTTGCACCATGACCAAAGAAGGAGGGCCAAAGTCATTGACAAGGGTATGAATTTACTTTATATTTCCCCACGACTTGTGCTTCCCTGCACAATATCATGGTATCAGCCCAGGAATTGAATACATCCCGCCTCTAGTTGGGCTTGTAATGGGGCACCGCGCGAAAGGGCAATAGTGCCCTTTTTCGTGAAAGTTCACCCGAAAGGCTTGACAAAGCTAAATAGATAGTGTAAAAAAGCTGTTGGGTTCGACCGTGAAAGGAACGGAGTATATGCACTTATCCAGATATCCATCAAGAGCAGGTCCTAAACTCATGCCCCGGAGGCTAGTCTTTCCGGGCATAAGACATGTAGATTGGTCGGAGAAATTTGAAAATCCCGTAGATGACGGGTCAAGAGGGGATAATTAGATGAAAACCAAGGGTAGATTTATCGCAATCCTGGCAGTCCTCTCGCTTCTGATAGCGATCCTGCCCATAGGTCCTGCTGGGGCAGCCACCGGAACAGTGGCCCTCGACAAGACCTACTATTCCGACAAGACCACATTCAACATCGTCACAATCTCAGTGACTGATTCCGACATCAGCGCAGGCAGAGTGGGTACGGCCCGGTTCGTTGCCACCAGCGCTGATGCTGGTGTTGGCGCCGACCCACTATTGCTGACCGGCGTAGCCGGCACAGGATTTGTCGGCGCCGTTCTGGCCGGTGAGGCCTCCAAGACCGACACCTTCTCCGGGGACGGCAGTAAAACCGCGTTCACCCTGACCAAGACGGCCAGGGATCACCGCACGCTTGACTCAACTGGCGTCGGTGTACTCAATCATGCCGACGTACAAGCAGTGGTGGGTGGCACAACCCTCACCGCCACTACCGATTACACGGTGAACTTTGCCACTGGCATAGTCACCTTCGTGGCTGCTCCTGCTGCTGCCACCGATAATGTGGTACTGAATTACGAGACCAGCGAATACAACCAGACCACGCCCGCAACCACACCTCTAAGGCTGTTCGGCACCTCAGTGAAGTATGGGGCCG
>JAQBZZ010000024.1 GCA_027622595.1 Chloroflexota bacterium | reverse complement strand
CTACCTGGGTCATCATGACTCCTTTCAGTTAGGGCTAATCTACCCCTCTGAAGGAGCCTCTACCACCCCCAAATCTCTCGGGTTTATTAGGCCTCAAAAAGTGTCCAAAATCGCTGACGTCTTACAGTTGAAAGAAGATATCCACAGGGGTAAGCTATGTGTTGCAGGCAAGGGAGGGTTAATATGACTGAGCTACTTCAGGAAAAATGCGTGGCGTGTCGGGCCGATTCACCAAGGGTGACCGTTGAAGAGATTGCTGAGTTGCACCCCATAGTGGCTGAGTGGGAACTCACCGAGGAGAACTCGATTCCACAGCTAACGCGCTCTTTCCGCTTCTCCAACTTCGCTGAGGCTCTGGCCTTCAGCAGCAGCGTGGGTGAGGCAGCCGAGGCCGAGGGACATCACCCGCGTATCGTCACGGAATGGGGCAGAGTGACCATATCCTGGTGGACTCACAAGATACGTGGACTGCATCGCAACGACTTCATCATGGCGGCCAAGACGGACCAGCTTTACTCTGCCTAAATCAACGACCTGGACTGGCCGCCATCCACGTTTATCGACGCCCCGGTGATGAGGTCGGCCCGTTCCGAGCAGAGGAAGGCCACCATTGCCCCTACCGGCTCAGGCCAGCCAAATTTCCCCATGGGAAGCTGACGGGCGATGAACTCCTTGACCACTTCCTCGGAGTTTCCATTGACAAAGCGTTCCCATGAACCGCCAGGGAACTGGATGGAACCGGGGGCCAGCGTGTTTACAAGCACGTTGTAGGGAGCAAGGGATAGTGCCAGGTGCTTGGAGAAGGCGATCAGCGCCGCCTTGGCGGACATGTAGGTGAGGCCACCTCCGAACTCTCTGCCCCAGATGGATGCAATGTTCACGATACGGCCCCAGCGCCGCTCTTTCATGCTCGGCAGACCGAGCCGTGTGAGCCGCACGGCGGAGAGGAGGTTCAGTTCCAGGGTGTCCAGCCAGTCCTGGTCGGTGGTGGAATCGAAGTCACGGCCACCCCTGGTGCCGCCCACGTTGTTCACTATGATGTCCACCTGGCCGAAGGCCTTTATGGACTCCTGGTAGAACTCTTCTGTTCCCTCAGCAGTTGCCACGTCCGCCTGTACACCAATCACATGGTATCCCAGACCCTTCATCTCTTCCAGGGTCTGGTCAAGGCCCTCCTGGCTTCGGGCGCATATTGCGACGCTGCACCCTTCCTGGCATAGCGTCAGCGCCGCCTGCCTGCCAAGGCCGCGGCTGCCTCCGGTTACCAGGGCCACTCTGCCCTTAATGCCAAGGTCCATATTCGGCCTCCTTGCCGGAATGCAGCAACGTCATGCCCCTCGGCGATAATCCAGCTCGCGAGTGTAACCCCTCAACACGCTCAGGGTTATTTAGTGTATTTGCGTAAATGAAAGATACGCCGTCAGGTAGGTGTTAGGTTGATTCTTCCTTGGGGCGAATGAGCAATATGGGATTGGGGGAGGCCCTAAGGATACGGTCAGCAACGCTTCCCATAATCCATCTCCCCAGTCCGGTGCGGCCGTGAGTGGACATGACGATGAGGCTGCCTTCGTTGGCCTCCGCAAAGTCGATTATGTAGTCAGCCGGATAACCGCCCTTTACCGTGTACTCGACCTTGAAGCCTTCTGCTCCAATTCAGCCTGTTTCTGCTTCAGATAGACGACCGCGGCATTCTCTAAATCTGTAAACATCTTGGGGTCATAGGCATAGGCTTCAGTACCAGGGTAGGCCAGCGCGGGCGTGGATACCACCCGAATGAGAGAGATGTTGAGGGACATTTTCCTGGCCATGTCCTCTCCGTAGGCCAGTGCCGATTCCGCCATTTCGGACCCATCCAGAGGTATCACAAGGGTGTCTATGGGTTTCACCGTTTGGGGAGTGCTTTCCTCGTCGCTTGGCCGCATCAGGAGCAGGGGGATGGATGTGGAGTGGAGGAGTTTGTCAGCGGTGCTCCCATACACCCATCTTCCAAGGCCGGAGCGGCCGTGTGTGGACATGGCTATGAGATCAATCTTCTGTTCCAGGGAGAAGTCCATGATCACCTTCACGGGGTCTTCTCCGGTAATTACTTTTGTTTTTGCTCTACCTGAAGAGAATCGTCCGGCGATTTGAGTCAGGTATTCTTCGGCGGCATTGAGCGCCCGCTCCAACGCCTGTTTGTCCGACTCTGTAGCTGCGCCCGACTCGGAAGACCGGGACATTGGAGGCAATGGCGTGGATGGCACACCGAACTCTCCGGTGCCAGCATCCACCATCGCGAGAGCCTCAAGCCAGGTGCTGCGTGCTCCCGGTTCCTCCACCACCGTCAGCAGATGTACCTCTGCGTCTGTGGACTCTGCCATCTGGATCACCGGCGCCAGAATAGCCTCTGAAAAAGTGGAGCCGTCCAGGGTAACGAGGATCTTCATAGGGACCTCCTCTACTGATTTCATATCTACGCCTATTATACTCTATAATCGCCTCGGAACCGAGATGTATGGCAAGGAGATGCGGTTGCAAGGCGGCTTTTCTGCGACTACACTACCATGGAAATCTGCAAAAAGTCCGTGATAGTCACCAATCTAGGAGGCACAATGCAGGCCGATACGCCGCGTTTCAACGTCAAACATAAAAGCCAGGAGATCACCCTGGGCCCAGAGCGCTCCCCTGCCCGCTCCATGCTCCGTGCAACAGGACTCGACGATGCCGCACTGGCCAGGCCGTTCATCGGCGTTGCCAACCTGGCGAGCGATGTTACTCCCTGCAACTTTCACCTTGGCCGCCTTGCCACGAAGGTCAAGCAGGGTGTACGCGAAGCCAGGGGTACGCCCTTCGAGTTCGGCACAATCACGGTGAGCGACGGCATATCAATGGGCACAGAGGGCATGAAGGCGTCTCTGGTAAGCCGGGAGGTGATAGCCGACTCTATTGAACTGGTGTCCATGGCAGAATGGTTCGACGGCCTGATAACCGTTGCAGGGTGCGACAAGAACATGCCAGGCTGCATCATGGCGATGGCGCGGTTGAACATACCCTCCATATTCGTTTACGGAGGCACGATACTACCGGGCCGTTTCCGTGGACGCGACGTCAACATTCAGGACGTGTTCGAGGCCGTTGGCGCTCACTCGCAGGGCAAAATGTCGGACGCCGACCTGGATGAACTGGAACGTGTGGCCTGCCCCGGCGAGGGCTCTTGCGCCGGACTCTTTACGGCCAACACCATGTCATCCGCCATAGAAGCCCTTGGAATGTCCCTTCCCGGTGACGCTTCCATTCCAGCGGTAGACCCACGCAAGATGGAGGAGTGCCAGCGAGTGGGAGAGGCGATGCTTCATCTGCTGGAACTGGGTATCATGCCGCGGGACATCCTCACTCGCAAGGCATTCGAAAACGCGATTGCCGTGGCAGTGGCAATGGGAGGGTCCACCAACGCTGTGCTTCACCTGCTGGCCATCAGCCGTGAGGCAGAGGTACCGTTGGATATAGACGATTTCGATTACATCAGCCGGAACACCCCTTACATCGCCGATATGCGTCCCGGCGGTAAGTATGTGATGGCAGACCTGGACAAGGTGGGTGGAGTGCCCCAGGTGATGAAGCGCCTTTTGGATGCGGGCCTGCTCTACGGCGACGCACTGACCGTTACAGGCAAGACCGTTCGGGAGAACCTGGAAAGCCTGGAAGTAATCGACGGCAAGGGCGTGGTCTATTCCGTTGCTTCGCCACTTAGCACATCCGGCTCTCTGGTCATCCTGAAGGGGAACCTGGCCCCGGAAGGAGCGGTTATCAAGGTGGCTGGAAACCATGACCTGTATCACAAGGGCCCTGCCAGGGTGTTCGACCGGGAACAGGACGCATTCCAGGCGGTGAAGAAGAGCGAGATCAAGTCAGGGGACGTGGTGGTGATCCGTTACGAAGGGCCAAAGGGAGGCCCCGGCATGCGTGAGATGCTGGCGGTGACGGCGGCGATTGTGGGCCAGGGACTTGGAGACGATGTGGTGCTGATTACGGACGGACGGTTCTCCGGCGCTACCCACGGCCCGATGGTGGGACACGTGGCTCCTGAGGCTGCCGTCGGGGGGCCGATCGCCGCGCTGAAGGACGGGGACATCATAACCCTGGATATTCCCAACCGGCTGCTGGAGGTTGACCTCTCCGATAGCGAGTTGCAGGAACGGCTGCGGGCGAGTGTGCCGCCGCCGCCCACGCATACGACGGGCGCTCTCGGCAAGTACGCCAAGCTGGTCTCCTCTGCGTCGGCAGGCGCGGTCACGACGTAACAATATCGGTCAACAGACCTGTGCCGCTCCATAATCCAGGGAAGTAACATAGTCCAGGCGAGGTAGGCGCTGTTGGCATGGTCACGCCGAGCTTGGAATTACAAGAGGCTGGGTGGAGCCTCAGGTCGCCAAACCTTCATCATAAGTAGATGTATGGGCACGGCAAGGCCGGCGATTATCAGACCGAGAACCACGGTCACGCCGCCAACGCCTATGGCAAGATCAGCTAAGCCAAATCCGACTATGCCCAGGTTCAAGGCATTCCGGAGAGTCAGGCCTTTGAGATATACGTCCCGGTTGGGGTCGTCCCGCTCCATACCTGAGTATGGTCCAAAATTGCCGAAGGTGTGCGCTTCGATGGCGTCCTGCTGTGCTTTGGCTGTTACTACATCCTCGACAAGTACGCCTGGAATGGCGGAGTCTGCGCTGGTAATAACCTTTTCTTTGAGCAGGGCAGATCGAATGTCACCTTTGGCGTCGTACCCCATTATTATGAAAACCGCCCCGAGCGCCACCATACCCACACCCAGGAATAGAGCGACACCCACCGCGATTTTACTGACTGTTTGCAAGCTCATAACCACAAAACTCCCTTGGCTCAGAGAGCGACTGCCATGATTGGTTGATTGTAGAGACGGAAGAGTGATTCGGCAAGTATGGGTACTCATCGGACTGCTCTGTCCCCGTATTGACTCAGACTGCAATCGAGATATACTATGGAGTCGAAAGAAGGGAAGCCTGTGAGGAGGTAAGATACATGCCACGGATAGGACCCACAGAACTTATAATCGTTCTTGTAATCATTCTCATCATCTTTGGTGTAGGCCGCCTGGGAGAGATAGGTGGTGCTATGGGCAAAGGCATTCGGGAATTCCGAAAAGGTCAGTCCGGTGCGTTGTCAGCAGAAGAGGATGAGCCTGAGCTTGAAGCCGCTCCCAAACCAAGTAGAAGGAAGCGCAAAGAAAAGGTGTAGTCCCCGCCCATCGAAAACGTGATGAAAGGCCGAGGCCCCGTTTGTTAACGAAGCCTCGGCCTTTGCTTTTTTGTAAGGTTTGTAGATCTATAAACCTTACAAAAGTATCTAGTTTCGAGGTTATTTGGAGGGCGTTGCCTCCACCAGTGCCTTCTTCTCCCCCAATCGGGCCAATTTAGCCAGCCATATGCCAATCTCGTACAGAAGGATTATGGGCACCGCGACCAGGGCTTGATTGACGGGATCGAAGGTTGGGGTGATTAGCGCGCCGAGTATAAAGGCTACCACGACGGCAAAGCGACGTTGTTTGGCCAAGGCCCTTGGCGTAATGACCCTAATTTTACTCAAGAAGAACATGATTAGGGGTGTCTGAAAGGATATCCCGAGCCAGAATAGCAGAGTCACGACAAGGTTGATGTAGTTTCCAACTCTTATCATCGGGGTAGCTAAGTCGGAGCCGAAGGTAAGCAGGAACCGTAGGGCCGGAGGCAGCAGAACATAGTACCCAAAGGCTGCACCTGCCACAAATGAAAGCATGGCTCCCGGAAGAAGCGCGAAGAGATAACGCTTCTCTTTAGAGGTCAGGCCGGGGGCCACAAACATGATTACCTGGAACAGTATTATGGGGGAGGCCAGGACCAGCCCACCCATGAGCGAGACCTTCATGGTAATGCCGATCATCTCCGTCGCCTGGGTGAAGATGAGCTGATTATCACGGAGAGACTCGAAACCTTGGGCGGGGGCCATCAGGAAACGGAAAATAGTCGGATGGAAGACAAAGGCTGCTGATGTGGCCACCACGAGTACGACCACGGATATGATGAGCCTGCGCCTCAGCTCATCTAGATGGCCGGCCAGGGAGGTCTCTTTATCCTTCACTGGCTTTCTCTCCCGAGGTAGCGCTTTCGGGGGTAGCGCTTCCTTACTCCTGCGTTGTGTCGTTGAATCGCTTTGAGGGAGGTTGGTCGTTCGGCTCATCAAGGGAGATCAGGCTGGGAAGATCGCTGGTGGTGCGCTTCACCTCCTGCACTATCTTACCCAAGGAACGCGCCACTTCCATCATCCGCGCCGGGCCAAGGAACAAGAAGGCCACGAGTGCGATGGCGAGAACCTCCACAGGTCCTATACCCAGGAAATCCATCTACTGCCTTCCTTCTTGCGGCCTGTGGCTGAGGGGGTGTCTTGTCATAGGAATCAACATAATTACATCTCCACTATAAACCATAGGCTTTGGAGTGCCAAGGCTCTCATTATTACGCAGTTATGCGGGTGCCGGTGGGGCATATATCCAGCAGGCAGCATTCTCCACACGACGGCCTGTTCTTGCGACAGGTCTCCGCGGCGTGATGGTCAAGCAGGGCGTGGTACTCGTTGAAGAGGCCGGCGTCGTGTGGGAGGTTGTCCATGAAGATGGCCTGATAGGAGCTGTAGGTCTCACGTGCGGGCACCAGGCCCAACCTGCCGAGGATACGCCTGGTATAGGCGTCTATTACGAAGATGGGCTTGCGGGCGGCGTACAGCACAATGTCGTCTGCCGTCTCCTCACCTATGCCATAGATCGATAGCAGCTCCCGGCGGAGTTGGTGGGCGTCTCTCTTCAGGAGAGCTTCCAGGTCGTCGTATAGTGTTCCCACAGGTGCTGGACGAATGTTTTCAACTTCTGCGCTTTGGCGTTGAAGTAGACCGAGGGTCTTATAAGACGGGCTAGTTCCTGCTGGTTTACGGCCCTCAGAGCCGCGGGTTCTAATAGACCTTTGGTCTTCAGGTTGGCTATGGCTTTATCAACTCCATTCCATGACGTCGCCTGGGTGAGGATGGCCCCTACGATGACCTCGAAGGCGCCGTCGCCGGGCCACCAGTGCTGCGGCCCGTACTCGCGGAAAAGCCTTTTGTATATGTCCAGTAATTTTGTATTTTGAGATTTGGTCACTGCTGTTTAACTCTCTTGTAACCGTGCGGAAGTGGTTAACGGAAGCTGCGCATATACAAAATACAGAACACAGAATCCAATTGTAGCATTGGGTGTAGTGCTACTAGCAAGGGAAATGAGGTCAGCCCAAAGTTGTTACAAGGTGCATCCAATCCTAGGTGTACAAATTAGCCGCCGCCATACCAATTCCAATAGTTGACAATATACGTAGTAAGACAGTATAGTAACTATGCAGTTTACTATGAGGTGTGATATGAATGAATCTTCTGAGATGTTAGTCCTTGCTTACAGAGGTCTCCCTGACTCGGCTAAAAGAGAAGTGCTTAATCGCCTCTTGCTAGAGCCAGGGTCACCGGAATTCCTTGAAACTGAGACACTACTTCAGGCAAATGCGAGGAAATTGAGTGAATTGAGTGGTAAACCATCAGTTCTCCCCAGTTATCCAAAGCCAAAATCAAGGACATGGTCACGAATAACATATGATGATAGGGCTAGGCTGTCTGGCCAGGTTCAGGGTCATACTGTCTCAGTGTCACAGTCTCCCACACGTCGTTTCAGAACAGTAATTGATGGGACTGAATACCCACGACTTCCCATGGCATATGTTGAAGACGAATTTGGCGTCAAAGTCATCCGAAAAAGAAATGGAGCAAATGGTGAGACAGTATCCCGTGCTCTCTACCGTCACCTCGCAAATCGCTATAATAACGGTGACGCAACTGTGATTTATGAGCCGCTAAACTAAGCATTGCTTGAGTCGTACCGTTTAAAGAGGACACCCTGCCAGGGATTGTGTCTCTTGCGAACTTTACGTTAAGATGTAGCCCACCTCGTATTTCACAAATGTCCCGTCTTCCAAAATAAGGAGGCAAAATGGACTATCCCGTGATCGCCAAACCCAAGCTGGAAGAGATCAAGGTACGCCCAAATTTGGACCAATACGACGACCTTGTCAAAAAGTTCTCCTGGCAGGAGTTGAGGAAGGAACTCGACGGCCTTCCGGGGGGAGGGCTGAACCTGGCCCACGAGGCCATAGACCGGCATGCCAGAGGCCCGCGCGCGGACAGGGTGGCTATGTACTGGGAGGGAACGGGCAGCGAGGAGGAGAGATACACCTTTGCCCAGATGAAGGAACTCACGGATAAGTTCGCCAACGTGCTCAAGGGGCTTGGGGTGGAGAAGGGCGACCGCGTGTTCCTCTTCATGGGCCGCATCCCAGAGTTGTACGTGGCCTTCTTCAGCATCCTGAAGGTGGGGGCCATCGCAGGGCCTCTTTTCTCGGCCTTTGGGCCTGACCCGGTGAAGGACCGTCTGCTGGATAGCGTGGCCAAGGTGCTCATAGTCACGCCGGACTTGCGGAACCGCATCAGCGACATTCTCAAGGACCTGCCGGACCTGAAGCACGTGATAGTGGTCAACAAGGACAATCGCTCCCAGGAACCCCTGGCCCAGGGGGACATAAGCTACGAGAAGGAGATGGCCGCCGCGTCGCCGGACTTTCAGATTGTGCCGACCACAGAGGAAGACTTCTCCATCATGCACTACACCTCAGGCACCACGGGGAAGCCCAAGGGGGCCGTCCATGCCCATCTGGCGGCGTTGCAGCATATGGCGACGGGCCGTTGGGCACTCGACCTCCACGACGACGACATCTACTGGTGTACCGCCGACCCGGGATGGGTCACGGGCACGTCCTACGGAATGTCGGCTCCCTGGACAAACGGTGTAAGCCAGGTTATCTACGAGGGCGGCTTCCGCGCCAGTGCCTGGTACCAGATCATCCAGAAGTACGGCGTCACGGTCTGGTACACCGCACCAACAGCTATCCGAATGTTGATGAAGGCGGGAGATCATGTACCCAAACGGTACGATCTATCCAGCCTGCGCTATATGTGTTCGGTGGGCGAACCCCTCAACCCCGAGGCGATTGTGTGGGGCCTCAGGGCTCTTGATCTGGCCTTTCACGACAACTGGTGGCAGACGGAGACCGGGGCCATCCTCATCGCCAACTATCCCATCCAGGAGATACGACCAGGCTCGATGGGACGTCCAATACCGGGCATCAAAGCGGCCATTATCGATGAAGCCGGCAGCGAGGTGAAGCCCGGCGAGGAAGGAGACCTGGCGATTCGACCTGGGTGGCCCTCCATGTTTCGCACATACTGGCACAACCAGGAGATGTACGACTCCAAGTTCAAGAACGGATGGTACGTCACGGGAGACCGTGCCCACATGGACGAGGACGGCTACTTCTGGTTCGTTGGACGCTCGGACGATGTCATAAATACCGCTGGCCACCTGGTAGGGCCGTTCGAGGTGGAGAGCGCCCTCATCGAGCACCCGGCTGTGGCCGAGGCGGGGGTCATCGGCAAGCCGGACCCCGTGGCCTTCGAGGTGGTGAAGGCCTTCGTGTCGCTTCACGACGGGTACGAGCCGACGGACAAGCTCCGGAACGATATCATGGGCTTCGTGCGCCGGAAGCTGGCGGCAGGGGTGGCTCCCAGGGAGATAGAGTTCATCGACTCACTGCCAAAGACACGCAGCGGTAAGATCATGCGCCGTCTCCTCAAGGCCCGAGAACTTGGTCTGCCGGAGGGCGACACATCCACGTTGGAGGAGGATTAGTAATTGGTTGCGAAAAAGCGCGTCGTCATTGTCCGCTCGTGGTGAACCTGACGAACCATACGAGCGGAGGAAAAAATCCCGCCCATGTCCTTCGACAAGCTCAGGATGAGCGGGACGCTGAGTTACGCAAGTGAAGATTAGCAGGGCACGCCCTGCACCCGTGAGGCTGCCGCTCAAATAAGCAATGCGTAGAGAGTCAAAGGAGGCGGTGTTATGGCGGAGTATCACATCAACGCGGAGAAGGTATACTACAACTAGCAGGGCACGCCCTGCACCCACAAAGCTGCCGCTCACGTACTCGAGCGGAGGCGATATATTTGACGCTGGTAAGTCGGTTCCTCATGACTGGGAGTGTGGGGAAGAAATGAGGTGGTGTTATGGCGGAGTATCACATCAATCCGGAAAAAATATACTACAACTACAAGGGCCAGTTCCCCCCTTTGGCATTGGAGGATGAACCAGCAAGGATTCCCACAGAGACAGAAAAAACCCATCCAAAGCTCATCACCGATACCACGATGAGGGACGGGGCACAGGACCCTCACTTCGCCCTCTTCCCGGTGGAAACACGCCTCAAGTACTACGACCTCCTACACGAACTGGACAACGGCACAGGATGCATCGAGCAGGTTGAGGTCTTCATATATCAGCAACGGGACCTGTGGGCGCTGGACAGACTGCTGGACAGGGGATACGAGTTTCCCCAGGTCACCACGTGGACCCGTGCACTTCCCAAAGACATCAAGATGCTTGTGGATGTATCCAATGGCAGGATAAAGGAGACGGGGATGCTCGCCTCCAGCTCCGATCACCACATCTTCGACAAGCTGGGGCACCGCAGCAAGGAGGATGCCGCGGAAAAGTACCTGGCCCCCATCATGACCGCGTGCGAGTATGACATACGCCCCAGGGTGCACCTGGAGGACACCACCAAAGCCGATATCTACGGCTTTGTCATACCGTTCATGCAACGGGTCCTGAAAGAGACGAATGGGTGGGCCAAGTTCCGCATATGCGACACCATCGGGTGGGGCTCCCCGGACCCCCACGCTGCCCTGCCCGTGGGAGTGCCAAAACTCATCGGCACCCTGATACAGGAGACGGGCGCAGAGTTAGAGTTCCACGGCCATAACGATTTCGGGCTGGCAACCGCCAACAGCATGGCCGCCTACCGCTACGGGTGCAAACGGGTCAACGTGGCCTTTGCGGGGCTGGGTGAGCGGACAGGCAACGCATCCCTGGAGCAGGTTGTGGCGGGTTACATCCGCATGTACGGGGACCCTGGTTTTAACCTGAAGACGCTGAGCCAGATACGTGACCTGTTGACGGCAGAGGTAATCCCAATACCACCCAAGCAGCCCATCATAGGGGATGTATTCTCGACCCAGGCAGGTATCCATCAGACAGGGATGCGCCGACAGGAGCAGGCCGAGGGTGGGCCGATCTACCTGGCCTTCGATGCGGCGGTCGTTGGCGAACAGGCGGATGAGCACAGCGTCATCGGCGCTCTTTCGGGTATGGACGGGATCGTCGCCGTACTCAATCGACAGATAAAGGTGGAGACCGGTCAACAGGGCAGGTACAGCACCACAAGCAGGGTGGTCAAGTACATATACGACAGGATTCAAGAGGCCTACGACGGCACGTACGACAGCGAGCATGATGCGCTGGTGGGCCAGCGGCGTACATTCTTTGCTCCGGCGGAGATATCGGCCCTTGCCAAAGAGGGTCAGGGGAAACAAGCAGGGCGTGCCCTGCACCCGTAATGGTGTGCCCATTCCTGCAACCGAGCGTTGGCATGTTGAATCAGGGAGCCGCCGCAAGTGTCATTGCGAGTCCGCCGCAGGCGGACGTGGCAATCTGGCTGCGGGGTGCTCTCCCTCTTCCACATTGCAGAGTTTACCCTGAGCGAAAGCGAACGGGTTGTCCTTCTCCGAAGGACTTTTCGCAATGACAACACATAAGTGTATTCCTACAAGACGAGAGACCCCTGGATAATGCCTGGGAGACCGGGGTGTGCTAAAATGGGCGGGTTCCAAAGGCAAAATACCCATGACCACGAGTTATCGAAACATACCCAGCGTAGAGAAGCTCTTATCTGACGAGCGCATATGCAGGCTCGTCGATGAATACTCCCACGAAGCCGTCGTCTATCTGGTTCGTAGGCGTTTGGATGAGGTGAGGCAGGGGATAACAGACGGTGAAGAATCTCCCTCTCTCGATGACCTGGCGGAGGGCATAGTGACGCGTGCCGCCTCCCTCTGGAGTCCCTGGCCGCGTTCCGTTATTAACGCTACGGGCGTAATACTCCATACCAACCTTGGGCGCGCGCCCCTGAGTCGTGAGTCCACGGAGGCCCTTCTCAACGCGGCAAGGGGATACACCAACCTTGAGCTTGACCTGAAGGACGGCGTAAGAGGTTCACGGCAGGCACACATCGAGAGCATCCTGTGCCAGTTGACCGGAGCAGAGGCGTCTCTGGTGGTGAATAACAACGCCTCAGCCGTGTTGCTTGGCCTCTCGGCAATCGCCAATGAGAAGGAAGTCATCGTATCCAGAGGGGAGGCCGTGGAAATCGGAGGCGGCTTCCGCATTCCGGATGTCCTGAGGCAGAGCGGGGCCACTCTGACGGAGGTCGGAACCACCAACCGTACCTACCTGACCGACTACAAGGGAGCCATCACCCAGGACACGGGAGCGCTCCTCAAGGTGCACTCCAGCAATTTTCTAATCAGCGGCTTCACTCACGACACTGCCATTGGGGAATTGGTGGAACTGGGTGTTCGCCACCAGGTGTCCGTGCTTCACGACCTTGGCAGCGGCTGCCTTTTGGAGACAGCCCGGTTTGGTCTGGCACACGAACCTACTGTCCAGGAGAGCGTCGCCGCTGGGGTAGACCTAACGTTTTTTTCGGGGGACAAGCTCCTGGGAGGCCCCCAGGCCGGAATAATTGTGGGGAAAAAGGAAACAATATCGCTTCTGGCAAGACATCCCCTTGCCAGGGCGGTGCGCATCGACAAGCTGAGTCTGGCCGCTCTTACAACCACTCTCTTGCACTACATCAGGGGAGAGGCACTGGACAAGGTTCCCGTGTGGAGGATGGTCTCCATGCCAATAGAGGAGCTGGAGGCGACGGCCCATCGGTGGCAGAAGGACGTCGGCGACAGGGGGCAGGTAATACGGGGCTTGTCCACCATAGGGGGAGGCAGCCTGCCTGGTGAGACCCTCCCAACGTGGCTCCTGGCCCTGACACAGGGTGGTAGCTTGCCGGGGGGTGCCAATGGCCTTACCAGCCGCCTGCGTGAGGCGGAGATGCCCGTCATCGCCCGAATAGAGGAAGATAGGGTCGTGATAGACCCCCGCACGGTGCTTCCCGGTGAGGAAGATGCGCTTGTGGCTTCACTTAAGAACGCGCTGGAGAAGTAGGGGACTCTTTCTTTCGCTCGCATGGTTCGCCAACCTCACCACGAGCGGATAATGATGAGTGTTTCCCTCAACCAAGTATTACGAAGTACGTTACTCCACGAAACGCCGCAGCACAATGCAGGTGTTCTGCCCACCAAACCCGAAGCTGTTGGACAGAACAATGTCCACGTTCTGGCGGCGTGCCACGTTGGGCACGTAGTCAAGGTCGCAGTTAGGGTCAGCGTGTTCCTGGTTTATTGTGGGGTGTATGATCCCTTCCTGTATGGTCTTGATACACGCAACGGCCTCCAGCGCTCCGGCGCCTCCAAGGCCGTGTCCCGTCATGGACTTGGTGGAGCTTATGGGCACCTTGTAGGCTATGTCTCCGAACACTCTCTTGATGGCTTTGGTCTCCATTGCGTCGTTGAGGGGAGTGGACGTGCCGTGGGCGTTGATGTAGTCCACGTTTTCAGGGCCGATGCCTGCGTCGGCCAGCGCCCAACGCATGGCCCTGGCAGCCCCTTCTCCAGTTTCTTCTGGTTGCACGAGGTGGAAGGCGTCGGAGGACGCTCCATAGCCGACCAGCTCTGCGAGGATGGAAGCGCCACGGTTCATAGCATGCTCCATGTTCTCAAGGACCAGGATGCCTGCCCCCTCCGCTGGCACAAAACCGTCTCTCTGCGAATCGAAGGGACGGCTGGCTTTGGTCGGCTCCTCGTTGCGGGTGCTCAGGGCCTTGAGGATGCAGAAGCCTGCCAGTCCTATCTTGCTTATGCTCGCTTCTGAGCCTCCTGCCAGGACAATGTCGACGGCACCACGCCGTATGGCTTCGGCTGCTTCTCCGATGGCCTGGTTGGAGGCCGCGCACGCCGTGACCACCGTGGAGTTGTAGCCCTTGGCCCCAAATGTCCGGGCGACGTTCGCCGCCGCCATGTTTGGTAGCATCATGGGAATGAAGAATGGGTTTATCTTCATTCCACCCTTCTCGTTCATGTCGTCAACGGCGTCCTGGGTGGTGGGCAGACCGCCAGCCCCGTTGCCCAGCAGTACTCCAACCCTCTCCTGGTCTTCCCGTCCCATGTCGAGGCCTGAATTTTCGACGGCCATGTAGGCTGCAGCTATTGACACCTGGCTGAAACGCGCCATCCTGCGGGCCTCTCTGGGGTTGATGTAGTTTGCAGGATCAAAGTTCGGGATTTCCCCTGCAATCTGGCATGGAAACTGCGAGGCATCGCAGAGGGTTATGGGGCCTATTCCCGAACGACCCGCTACGAGACCCTCCCAGAACTGTTCCACAGAGGTTCCCAGGGGCGTGACGGCGCCCATGCCCGTGACCACAACTCGTGCTCTATTGTTGTTCATAACAACCCTTTCCTCATGAGCATGGCGCTCCGGTTTTCTGACTGGCCTTCAGACTGAAGGCCAGAGCGAGCGGCCCATGACATTCCAGCGTATATGTTCATATATTTGGGGGAGTTAATGCAGCTTGCACATCGAAAACCGGGTAGATTTCCGGGGTGATGCCCTTCATGTGCTCCCTGGCTTCTGCGGCCACGAACAGGGAACCCGTGACAAGGGTCAGGTCTCCCTCTGCTGCCATCTCCCGTGCCATCTCCAGGGCTTGGGATACGGTGTCGGTCACGTGTACGTTATCACTGTAAATGCTAAGCTCATGAGCTATACGTTCGGGCCTTGCCGCTCTGGAATGGCGTGAGTGGGTGGCGATTATTTCTGCTGGCGATAGCAGACTCAACTCTCGCCCCAACCCTTCAAGGTCTTTATTTCCGGAGACTCCAATTATCAGAATGACCCGTCGTTCGGGGAACAGTGCCTTGACCGCCTCTACCAGACGGGCCGCGGAGTGAGGGTTGTGAGCACCATCGGCTATCAGCAGAGGACTTTTGCGCAAGACCTCCAGTCTGCAGGGCCACTCCACACGTCGGAAGCCTTCCTCTATGGAGCTGGCGTCAATCTCCATACCACCTTCGATAAGCGCTTCAACTATTCCGATTGCTACCGCGGCATTTTCCAACTGGTGCTTCCCAAGAAGGGGCATTTGCAAGCGATAACGGTTTCTGGAGGTGTCCAGCATGAAGGCCTGACCGTCGAGGGATGAGCTTTCTTCCTCCCAACTGATGTCTTCGCCAGCCAGAATCAATGCGCTCCCCTGTTGTCGACAGACTTCCTGCAGCACCCTCAATGCATCCGGACTCTGGGGAGCGCAGACCACTGGGACGCCTGGTTTGATGATGCCCGCTTTCTCCGCCGCTATTTTCTCCAGGGTCTCTCCAAGCACCTCAGTGTGGTCCAAACCAAGGGAGGTGATACCGCAGGCCAGGGGCTGCACCAGGTTGGTGGAGTCCAGTCGACCCCCCAACCCCACCTCTATGACCTGCGCTCCTGCTTCCTGGTCTCTGAAGTGGCAGAAGGCCATTGCGGTCAGAAGCTCAAATAGTGTCACACGGCCATTCTCTGTATGACTGACCGCCTCCACGGTAGGCCATAGTCCCTCCACCAGGCTGGCAAAGTCGTCCTCTGGGATGGGTTGACCTTCCACTTGTATGCGTTCACGGAAGGTGTGCAGGTGAGGCGAGGTAAACAGGCCTGGCCGGTAACCTGCGGCATTGAGCACAGAGGCGACCATGGCAGCGGTGCTCCCTTTGCCCTTGGTCCCGGCGATGTGGACTGTGGGGATACCAAGGTGCGGGTCATCCAAAGCGGTCAGGAGGGCTTCGATGCGCTCCAGGTCGTAGCGGGCACGCCTCCCAGGAATGGTGCTTGGGCGTTCGTAGTCCACCATGCTCATGATCTGATCGATGGCTGCCAGGTACTCCACTGCTCCCCCTCTAATGGTCTCGTATGCGTTTGGGCATGAAACCAAGAGTAATCTGCAAGGCCTCCAACTGGGACAGGCTACGGACGTATCCTATGTTTCTCTCAAGAGGCCTTGGTTTCATTCCAAACACTTTCTGAACCGAATCTATGTCCGTCACGTTGTCCAGTGCCAGCATCTCAAGCTGACTGCTGGTTGCCGGAGGATTCGGTATCACCGCTTCCATTATACGGACTAGGCTTTTCATTATCGGTAAAGGTAAATGTACCTTGAGTCTTTTGACCTTGAGAGTCCTTCTTATTATTTCCACGATTTCATCGTAGGTCAGGTGGTCAGGGCCGCCAATCTCTACTGTCCTGCCGCCAAATCGGGGGTTGTCTACCACCAGCGAGACCATCGCTCCCACCTCTTCGACGGATATGGGCTGTAGGCGGACTTTTCCGGAACCCGCCACGGGAATCACGGGAAACACCTTAATCACTCCAGCCAGGGTGTTGATGAACTCATCCCCTTCTCCGAACTGGATGGATGGCCGGAAGATGGTATAGGATACGCCGCTATTTTTCACTGCCTGCTCGCCCTGCCACTTGGAGTGCAGATAGGGATAGGCGGGGTTGTCCTGAGCACCAATAGCGCTCATGTGCACGAAATGCTTGACGCCTGCCTCTCTGGCCGCCTGGGCCACCATCTCTGTGCCACGTCGGTTTATGAGATCGAAGGTCTGGTTTCTTTTCTCACGGATTATGGCCACAAGGTGGACTACGGTGTCTATCCCCTGCATGGCTTCTTTCAAGGCCGAGGGGTCGAGCACATCGCCATAGGCTATTTCTACGTGGTAATCGGCGACCGCGCGGGCTCTGGCGGAGGTCCGCACAAGGCAGCGCACCTCTTTGCCGCGAGTGCGTAAGGCCTTGACTACATTTCTTCCCACGAAGCCCGTGGCGCCAGTGACTAAAATCATACTGTTTTCTGGAGAGTGCCAGCAATGGAAGACTAGCAGAGTGGTTTCAGAGTGTCAACGCAGATTATCTTACATGAACGGTAGCATTTCCTGGCCTTTTGTGTTTAGAGGAATCGTTGTAAGATTTCCCTGGATGTGCGCTAAAGATATGGACAATATGGTCTACCCCTATAGAGCCCGTACATTTACTCATGTCATTCTGAGCCGCAGGCGAAGAATCCGGGGAGGGGCTATTCCCTACCACCCTAGACCCTTCGCTTCGCTCAGGGTGACATGAGAGCCATGATATACATGACTTAATGGGATAAGCGCAATTTTAATATTCAGGGAGCCGGTAAATGACTACTCTATACAGTATATCCAGCGGTAACCTTGAGTTGGATGTACTTTTGGCCCGGTTGCCCGAGGGCCTGAGACGACACCTAGGCCTGACGAAAGAGAAGGCCATCGAACTGGCTGCCATACACGGCGTTGACCCATCGAAGGCTGGCCTTGCAGCGCTGTCCCACGACATCGCCAGAAGTATGAAGGAGACGGAGCTTTTGCAGAGGGCCAGGTCATACGACCTGACTCTGCATCCGGTGGAGGAGAGCGTGACGGTCCTGCTGCACGGCCCGGTGGGGGCAGAGATGCTGCGAAGGGAGTGCGGGATAGAGGACATAGAGGTGCTTGAGGCTGTGCGATGGCACTCTACCTTCAACCGAGGACTGGGCCCGGTGGCCAAGATCGCTTTCCTGGCAGATAAGTTGGACCATAGCAAAGCGGGCAGATACCCGTTCCTGGAGAGGATAGACGGTTTAGCCAAGGAAGACCTGAATGCCGCTATTTTGTCCTTTCTTCAAGAGGATATGACTGCCATGATAGCAGCAGGTCTGCTGATTCACCCTGCGTCTGTGGAGGGCCTCAATGAGCTGTTGGAACTGCAAACATCGGTTTGAGGATACCGTCTCGCCTTGACACTCGTAAGGGGGTCGCTTAACATTAGCATTGCTGCCGAGGTAGCTCAGGTGGTAGAGCACGGCACTGAAAATGCCGGTGTCGCCAGTTCGACTCTGGCCCTCGGCACGTCGTCAGCCAACGGGCATAACTGAAAATCCACAGCACCTTTAGCGAGCGGAAGTGGCTCAGTGGTAGAGCATCTCCTTGCCAAGGAGAAGGTCGTGGGTTCGAATCCCATCTTCCGCTCCATTCCTTTTTGTGGAATGGGGCCTGTTCGGCGGGCGCATAAAGCTGAAGGATACCCCCCATGAGCTTGCGCTGTGATTCGGTACCCTTCCATTCAGCCGTTATAGTTGGGTTTATAACCACAGCAGGGTTCAAGCAGGACTACCCGCCAGGACAGACTTCCTCTACTCAGTTAGCATAGTTTTCAAAGCGCCACCCTGAACACTCATGAAAGTAAAAGAAAATGACGACAGGAAAAGACAGTAGCGTAAATGTCCAGGCAAAAGAGGAGGTCCTCCGCATAGAGAACCTCCATACCTACTTTTACTCCAGAGACGGTGTTGTAAAGGCGGTCAACGGGGTCAATCTCTCGGTGAAGGCAGACAGCATCCTGGGCATCGTTGGCGAGAGCGGTTCCGGGAAATCGGTGATGGTGCTCTCGCTGCTGCGTCTGGTGCCGGACCCGGGGAAAATCACCCAGGGTTCCGTGTATTTCGAGGGCAGGGACCTTCTGGAGATAGGCACGGAGGAGATGCTCGGGGTACGGGGTAATTCCATATCCATGATATTTCAGGACCCGAAAGGCTCCCTGAACCCTATCGAGACCATCGGTAAGCAGATATCGGAGATACTCCTCGCCCATAGTCCAATGTCCATCAAGGAGGCCGCGGAGCGGACTATGGAGTTGCTGAAGGAGATGGCTCTACCGGAGTATATCTTCAAACAGTACCCGTTCCAGCTCAGCGGCGGCCAGGCCCAGCGTGCGATGATTGCCATGGCAACGGCCTGGCGGCCCAAGATTCTCATTGCCGACGAGCCTACTTCCAGCCTGGATATGACTGTTCAGGCAGATGTGCTTGCCAGGCTACAGCGGGTTCGGGCGGAAAAGCACTCCGCCATTATTCTCATCACTCACAGCATGGGAGTCATAGCTCAGATGGCGGAGGATATCGCCGTTATGTACGCAGGGTCGGTGGTGGAGTACGGGGATACCAGGGCCATGTTTGAGAGGCCCTATCATCCCTATACCTGGGCTTTGCTTCAGTCGATTGTTCGTTTGGATGAGCCTGGTCGCGTGATCCGTCCTATTCCCGGCTCGCCGCCGGACTCCATCGACCTTCCCGACCAGTGCCCGTACATGCCCAGATGCCCAAAAGCCTCCAACGAGTGTCGCCTCAACGTCAGGCCTCCCTTGAGGGAGATAGAGCCGGGGCACTACGTGGCCTGTTACAACGTGATCGAGCAAACGTAGGGGCCTAGTCAGCGTTCTGATGTGAGCGTAGAGGATAGCGTGCCGAAATTGTATGCCGGGCTATTCTCCCAGCCGTTCCCCTGCTTTCAGCCCTATCGTCCCTGCAAACTCTGCTGCCGATGTGGGACGCTCCCCTTCCCGCCGTATGCGCCGCACCAGCAATGTCCCGCCGTTGAGCGCCACATGGATGCCGGATTCGTCGACTGCCAACACATCGCCGTACATGCCGGGGCCTGCGCGCTGTCCGAATTCCACGTCGCTCAGGCGTATGACCTCTTGACGCAGGGTGGTGGATGCGCCGGGTTGTGGCTCACATCCGCGGATGTGGTTGTACACCTGCTCAGCCGGACGAAACCACTGGATGCCGGCCAGTTGCCCCTCACAGGGAGGCTCGTAAGTCGCCAGAGCTTCGTCCTGGACTATCCTGGGCGCACGTCCTTCGTTTATGAGTGCGATGGCCTCCACAAGGCCATCCACGCCCTGAGGAAAGAGCTGGTTGCGGTAGAGAGAACTGAGAGTGTCCGTAGGGGAAATGGGCGACTTCTTCTGCAACAGGACCGGCCCCGTGTCTATGCCCTTGTCCGGCCAGAAAATGGTGATGCCGGTCTCGGTCTCTCCGTTGATGATTGCCCAGTTGATGGCGCTGCGTCCGCGATGCAAGGGGAGCAGCGATGGGTGGTACTGGATGGTGCCGTTAGATGGAAGGCTGATCACTCTCTCAGGGATGATGACTGTGACGAAGGCCATTACGTTAAGCTCTGTTCCCAGATCAACGTAGGTCTGGAAGAACTCGTGGCTGCGCAGTTCCTGTGTTGGGTATGCTGGCACACCCTGCTCCTGGGCCAGGGTGTGCAGGGGGTCTCCCTCACGCTCGTAGAATACCCCGACTACATCTTCGCCCTGCTCCAACAGACGTCGGTAGACCGCTTCGCCGAAAGCTGCCTGTCCAATGAGAGCTACCCGCATGATAATACCCCCCTGGCTACGGTGTGGTCGTGTTGTATTGTTGTATTATGGAGGCCACACTAGGCCAAGACAAGAGGCCAAAAGACTTGACACCAAAGGGCGGGGTTTGTAGGCTGAGGGTCGCCGGATATTGTGCTTCAAACCCTGTCCAAGCTTTGGCAATGGCATCTCGGTTGGAAGCCGGTTGTAAGATGTAAGAGACCAAGAAGGAGGTACAAATGGCCCAGATCAGTGGCGGAGAAGCCTTCGGTCGTGCGCTCAAGCAAGAGGGCGTGGAGTATGTGTTTTCCCTGAACGGCGGGCACATCTACCCTTTGTATGAGGGGTGTGAGGACAACGGGATAAAGGTTATCGACTTCAGGCATGAGCAGGCCGCAGCGCACGCCGCCGAGGGGTGGGCCAAGGTTACAGGTAAACCCGGGGTGTGCATTGTCACCGCAGGGCCGGGTGTCACAGGGACTGTGACTGCCGTCGCCAACGCCTTTCAGGCCAACAGCCCGATGGTCGTGATTGGCGGCAACTCGGCCGTCCGCGAACGGCTCATGAGCAGTCTACAGGAGTTCGACGGCGTTGCCCTGATGAGTTCCATCACCAAATGGTCTCATCAGGTCCAGGATGTAAAACGGATACCGGATTTTGTGGCAACTGCATTTCGATATGCCACCAGCGGAAAGCCAGGCCCCGTCTATCTTGAGATTCCCACCGATATAGTCAATGGGCGATTGGAAGAGGAAGAGCTTGTCCTGCCCACGGGGTATCGTACGGAGGCGCGTGCCTACCCTGACCCGGAGTACATCCGTCAGATTGCGGAGGCGCTCAAGGGCTCGAAGCATCCCGTGGTAATCGCCGGCAGCGACATATGGTGGTCTAAGGCGTGGGACGAGCTGAGGGAGTTTGTGGAGTATATCGATGCGCCGGTGTTCCTCAACTCGATGGGACGCGGTTCCATTCCCTCTGACCATCCCAACCTTGGCAGCACGGGGCGGCGTTACGCCCTTGTCAATTCCGATGCCATCCTGCTCATCGGCACTCCAGTCGACTTCCGTCTGAGCTTTGGGCGGGAGGTCCTGTTCAACAAGGATGCCACGGTAATTCAGATGATGATGGATGGTGAGGAGGTCGGGAAAAACCGCCACATCGATATTGGGGTTGTTGGGGACGTCAAGGCGACCCTACAACTGACGATGGATGCGCTAAGGGCCTCCAACTACCGCTCCCCCGGCAGGGAGTGGCTTGAAGAGGTGATGACGGAGGATAAGGTACTGAAGGAGCCTGATGAGGTCATGCTCAACAGCGACCAGACGCCCATCCACCCCATGAGGCTTATGAAGGAGCTGCGGGACTTCCTGGATAGGGATGCCACCGTGGTCGGTGACGGGGGAGACATCGTAACCTTTGCGGCCAGAGTGCTAAACATTAACGAGCCGGGCCACTGGCTGGACCCGGGACAGTTCGGCTGCCTTGGGCCTGGTTCCGGGTTTGCCATCGCGGCCCAACTGGCGCGGCCTGGAAAGCAGGTGGCCATAGTATTCGGCGACGGGGCTTTCGGGCTCAACGGTATGGATATGGAGAGCATGGTGCGCCATAAGCTGCCTGTGGTGGCTATAGTAGGCAACAATGGTGCGTGGAACCAGACTACCCATGGTGTCATTCGAAGGACCGGGCGTGCCATTGGGACGTTCCTCTCTCAGGCGACCCGCTACGATATGATTATGCAGGGGTTCGGCGGATACGGCGAGCGGGTGACAGACCCGTCACAGATCAGGCCGGCTCTGGAGCGTGCGTTCAACTCCGGCACCGCCGCTCTGCTGGACGTGGTCATTGATCCCAATGTGTCCTACGGCGATATGGGAGGACGCTCGCGCCAGGTTCGCCAGTACTAGCTTTGCGCTACAAAACACTGTGGTCTGGCGGAGATTGGATTACCCGACTGCCTGGAATCGGCCATTGCAGGGCCATTGAAGGAGGAACCGATGCGTCCCAATAAGATAAGGGCCTTATGGAAAGATGGTAAGCCTGCCGCCGCCGGGTGGCTATCATCGGGAAATGCGTACATAGCCGAAGCTATGGCGAATTCGGGCTACGATGCAATCATCATAGATATGCAGCACGGCATGGGCGTGACGCCGGACAAGGCCATCGCCTGCCTCCAGGCCATATCGACAACCGACACGGTTCCCATAGTCAGAGTGGCCTGGAACGATCCTAAGGAGGTCCAGTTCGTCCTCGATGCCGGGGCCTATGGCGTCATCATTCCGCTGGTCAACACCTATGACGAAGCGGTGCAGGCGGCCGGAGCATCCCGCTATCCACCCCTGGGATACCGGAGCCTTGGCCCAAACCGTGCACCATTCTACGCAGGAGCCGACTATTTCCAACACGCCAACGAGGAGATCATCGTACTGGTGATGATCGAGACGGTACAGGCAGTCGACAATTTAGAGGAGATTGCCAAGGCTCCCGGCATAGACGGCTTCTACATAGGCCCTTCCGATCTGGCGGTCTCGCTTGGTATTCCGCCCGGACCGGGCGCAGCCGCCGACCCCCGGCATGCCGCCGCCTGCCAGCGAGTGGTGGACGTTGCCAATGCCTCTGGACTGGTGCCGTGTCACCACGGATCGGGGCCGGATGAGGCGGTGCGCCGCTTTGCACAGGGCTTCAAGATGTGCCAGATAGGCAGCGACGTGGGCATGGTCAGGGCCGGAGCAGCAGCAGCGTTGAAGACCGTCTCTGAAGGCTAACCGCGCTATAGCCTGAAGGCGACGCGGTTGTGGATATCAGACCTGCCTTGGATATATAATCTGGCCTAGGCCGAAGTGGCGGAATGGTAGACGCGGCGGTCTCAAAAACCGTTGGGGTGAAAACTCCGTGCCGGTTCGAATCCGGCCTTCGGCACCACTAGACACACCGCTCTCAGTGATCCATACAATCGGGAATCTGTCTTGAATGCGATCTTGGGGTGACTGCTCACGGTCACATTGGGGCCATTAGTGCCTGTGACGTGCCCAGCTAGTTACTTTTAAGTGGGAACCGGGTTTTAGACAGGAGTTTCTTTGCTGCCGCGGGAGAGCAATGCTCCGACCAGTGGGACAAGGACGATGATGGCCAGACCTATGATAATGGTCCCTTCCTTACCAGCGGCTAGGAATATCGCCCCGAGAGATAGCATCACTGTGGCTACACCAATAACGGCCCCCAATGGCAGGATGAAGGGAAGCAAGCCATTCATCAGTATGTCTCCTTATGAGTTAAAGCCGGATATCAGCAATACGTCCGATGACTAAACCGTCGGAGAATCGCTCGAACAGTTTACCCTATTCTGTCAGCCGATACCACCTAGTACATGAAAGCCCTGTAAACTTTGATAACCCATTCTCTCTAATGTCCTTACCGATTTGGTCATAATTTGGTCATAGAGGGGGTGGTGCGAAATTCCCAAACCCGTACCAGGGTGCGTTTGGTCCGACTGCAGGTAAAAGTTTGGAACGCAAAACGCCGTTTTTTGGAACGCACGGAAAGCAATGTCGAGGTGCAATGCTCGAATGTCGATCAAATGCGAGGCATTGGCGTTAACTCCCTGAGTGCTATCTCACACCGGGCGCGCAACACGCCGTCAAGGATTAAGGGTTTCTTGTTCCGTCTGGCA
>JAQBZZ010000023.1 GCA_027622595.1 Chloroflexota bacterium | reverse complement strand
CGCCTATGGCGTGTTGGAGCGTTGGGGGCTTGGCTACGAAGATATGAAGAAACTCCGTCCCGACATCATCTACCTGTCCATGTCAGGTTTCGGGCACACGGGTCGCGACCGGGACTATCAAACGATGGGGCCCATCGCTCAGGCCCTGTCCGGTCTGACGTACACGTCCGGCCTTCCAGGAGAGCAGCCGGCGGGCTGGGGCTGGTCGTACATGGACGACACAGGCGGCATGTACGGGGCTATATATGCGTTGAGCGCAATTTATCACCGCAGCATAACGGGCCAGGGTCAGCACGTTGACAGTTCCCAGTGGATAACAGGCGTTCCTCTTAATGGGCCTGTGTTCCTTGACATCCAGGCCAACGGGCGTTCCACCATGCGAGAAGGTTTCCCGGCTGGCAACCGCGCCCACTGGCCCGGCACGCCCCTTGTGAACAACTACCGGGGTCGCACCGTCGCCCCTCACAACGCATACAGGACGAGTGGTGGGGGACACAACGACTGGTGCACAATAGCCTGCTTCTCCGACGATGAGTGGCGTAGGCTGGTGGGAGTCATGGCCTCGCCCAATTGGGCTATGGATGAGAAGTTTGCCACACTGGCTGGGCGTCTGGAGCACCAGGAGGAGATGGACAACGGCATAGAGTTGTGGACCAAGACCCTGGACAAGTATCAGGTCATGGAGCGGTGCCAGGCGGCGGGAGTGCCTGCCATGCCTGTCCAGAGCAGCCAGGACAGGGTGGACAACGACCCACAGCTCAGGCATCGGGAGATGTACATGCCAATGGAGCATCCTGCATTGGGCACGTGGCCATTACAAAATGCTCCGTTCAAGATGTCTGAGACGCCGGTGTACAACCACCAGGCAGGGCCGCTGATAGGTCAGCACAACAAAGAGGTGTACGAAGGTTTGGTGGGTATTGGCCACGATGAGTTGGTGGCAGGGTTCGAGGACGGCACATTCTGGCCCAAGGAACTGGACAGAAGCTCCTATCCGTACCTTCAGGAGATGATCGAGGATGCTTCGCCTGTACAGTGGAAAGGCAACAAGGCAGGGCCGAATCCAGGGCCAGCACCTGTCCGTGCGGCTGGTGGTGGGGCTTTGGATGGCCTTCGTGTGCTTGAGCTTGCCGATGAGAAGGGGCAGTGGTATGGCAAGCTCATCGGCGACATGGGAGCGGACGTCATCAAGATAGAGCCGCCCGGCGGTGAGGCGGCCCGCACGGTCGGGCCGTTCTATCAGGACATACCAAACCGCGAGCGGAGTCTTTCATTCTGGCACTACAATACTTCTAAAAGAGGGATAACTCTTAACCTGGAGACTGAGGATGGGCGCCGGCTGTTCAAGCAGATGGCTGAGAAGGCGGACGTGATTTTCGAGACCTTCAAGCCTGGTTACATGGCCTCTCTCGGTCTGGGTTACGAGAATTTGAAAAAGAACAATCCGGGGCTGATCATGTGCTCATTGACGCCGTTTGGGCAGACGGGGCCGTGGAAAGACTATCTGACAAGCGACCTGCTGCACCTGTCGGCAGGCGGACAGATGGCCGGCTGCGGATACGACGATGTGCCGGATGCTCCGCCCATCGCGCCGGGAGGAGGGCAGGCGTGGCACATGGGGAGTCACTTCGCATACGTTGCCACTGCCGCAGCGCTGGTCAATCGTACAGTGACGGGTCGTGGACAGTACATAGATACCTCTGTCCATGAGTCCTGTGCCCTGACCACGGAGGGAGCGGTGACCCGCTATATATACATGAAGCAGGTAGTCCAGAGACAGACCGGCCGCCATGCTTCTCCAACGCCAACCGACCGCACGCAGCACATATGCCTGGACGGGAAGTACGTCAACGTCGCCGCTCAGATACTGAACCGGTTGACCGTGGAACGTCTGCACGTGATGCGTGACTGGATGAAGGAACAGGGGCTGCCGACTGACCTGATAGAGGAGAAGCTGCGGGACCCGGACATAATCACCGACAACGAGCTGTTCCTTTACTTGATAGCCAACATGCCGCGAAACGACGTATACCACGGCGGACAAAAGCGCGGCATGAACATGGGTGCGGTCTGGTCTCCCGACGAGGTGATGGAGGACCCGCACCTGGAAGACCGTGGGTTCTGGACAGAGGTGGAGTACCCTGAAATCGGCAAGACCTTTCGACACACAGGCCCTGCGGCCATCTGCAATGGTTCGCCCTGGAGCATCTCGCGCCGTGCGCCTCTCATTGGGGAGCACAACGAGGAGGTCCTGTGTGGAGAGTTGGGACTATCCAAGGCAGAGCTTGCCGTCCTGATGGAGGGAGGGGTTATCTAGCCCTGCTCTGTTGCAAGCTCTCAGTTCCTGGGAGCGGCTACAGAGCAGGGCTCCAAGACCAGTTAAAGACAAAAAAGTGAGGGAAGTCCTACCATGCGTTCGATGGGTGGTGGCTCCGGGGAAAGGCGCTGATGCCTGAGGATGAGAACGGGGCTGACTACCTTTCGAAGACCAGCTTTGTCATCTCGTGGTGAGCCTGTCGAACCATGCGAGCAGATAATAATGAAGCTTTTACGCAGCCAAACACGAGCAAAGAGCTATCGGCAGTGCCTCTCCCTCAGCGTGAGAGTTCAATCCGTTTGAAGGACTCGGCTAACGGCGTGCCAATCTTCTTGCCAGCCTCCTCGTAGCGCTGCCGCCATCGCGCAATACGGGCCTCGTTGCTTGGGTCGCCCATCTGGCTTCTATGGCAGAAAAGGGCCTCGACCTTCTTGTCGAAGGTATCGGTAGCGTCTATGAAGGTATCAGGTTGGTCTGACCCCCACAGGTAGACCTCCCTGACTTTGTGAGGCTCCAGCCCTTCGGCCAGGTGCTGAGGGTAGGCCAGATGGTCTCTCGCGTAGGGAAAAACAGCGTCCAGAGCAACTCGACCTGTCATGCGATGGTCGCGGTGGATTATGTACGGACGGTTGGTGTCGATGGTGAATACGATCTCCGGCCTGTGCGTCCTGATCTCGCGCACCAGCTTTTCTCGAAACTCGTCGTTGTCTTGCAGGTTCTGGTCTGGAAGACGCAGGAAGCTGACGTGCTGGATGCCCAGTACTTTGGCCGCGTTTAGCTGCTCCTCCTCCCGAGTCATGGCCAGGTCTTCAGGCCGCACATCCCGGTCGCTGGTCCCCTTGTCCCCGTTGGTACACACCACCAGTCCAATCCAGCTTCCTCTGGCAGCCCATTTGGCAATAGTTGCGCCCGCTCCTCCCTCGGCATCATCGGGGTGAGGAGTGATTACCAGGATATTGGGGGACTCACTTTGGCTTTGGGTCATTGTGCGTTACCTCGTTTCTAATATGACCAGCACTGATAGGGGATATTCCTAACCGCGTATAAATGCGGGGGCGTTTGAGTCTAACCAGACGCACCCGTAGATACTGTGGGTTACGTGGCCTGGAACGGAACCTCCCCGACTGAATTAGACAACCTGGCTTGTTTAACGGCCCTGGTTTGTTCTAGGTTGCGGCCGGGTTCTGTGCTCGTTCCGCTTCCTGTGCGAGGCGTCGCCGTTCGCGGCTGGTGATCTGGCGTATGGCCTCGTCTGCACCCATGTGGCCAACAGGGCCGGAGGCGTACATGGAGCCCAATACCACGCCGCCGCGTCCAAGCAGGAACTCCGCCGGCTGGATGTGCTCACCGTCTGGGGGATGATTGCCCCACCACGCATCAATGGCATCTGCATCCGCCTTGGTGCAACCATAGGCCACGGGAAACGTCAGCCCTAGACCGACGATTTCCAGTGCCTGCTCCAGGGTGTCAACGCTGATGGCGTATATGGTGCAACCAAGCTCTTCCAACTCGGCCTTCTTCTCTTCCCAATCGGCCAACTGCCGCTTGCAGTATGGTCACCAGTGGCCGCGGTAGAAGAGCACCGCTGCATAGCGGGTTGGCATTTCATCAGGGAGTGTGATGGTCCCGGCGCTGACCAGCTTAAAGGTTAGCGAAGGAAAATGGTCACCTTGCTGAAGCTTCGACGCCATATTTTTCTCCATCGGTATTGATCTTGGCTTGGGATTCGGATGTAACGGTGGTTTTGGCCCACACGTCGGCCCAGTGCTGAATGGCTTCCACAACCTCCCTCAGTGCCTGACCCTGGTCTGTGAGGGAGTATTCCACCAGCACTGGCTTTTGGGAATAGACCCGCCGTTCCACAATGCCAGCCTCCTCCAGTTCTTGAAGGCGGTGGGAGAGAAGACGGTCACTGAGACCGGGCACGTATTCCGACATCTCGGTGAACCGGCGGGGGCTGTTCATCAGGGAGCGCAGTATGAGTCCTGTCCATTTCTTGCCGAGGAAGGACATTGCTGCCAGGTAGCGGGGGCACATATCTTTGAAATCCATAGCTTTAGCCACTGCTTGGTATACCAGGGTATTACCAACGATTATAAGCTAACATAAAATAAGAGCCTTGACAAGTATTAGCCAGAATCCTACCCTGTAAGGGTGGCATCCACCCAGTAAGTGTGTCGAATGATTCAGTAACTCCTCTAATGGTTGAGAGGGGTTTTGTAACCGTGTCTAGCTTGGGCTTGTAGCTTCGGCACGGTTACTTTCGAAAAAAATCCCAAAGGGAGAATCTAATCACCATGAATACAGTAGTCTGCATCAAGCAAACGCCTTCGTCTGCCGATGTACGCCTGGACGAGGAAACCAAGACCCTGGTCAGAGAGGGTGTTAACCTGGTTATCAGCAGCCTTGACCGTCGCGCTCTGTTGGAAGCCCTCAGGCTGAGGGACGAAATCGGGGGGACTGTCAGCGTAATTACCATGGGGCCACCGCAGGCCGAGAGTGCTCTGGTGGAGTGCTTGGCCCTGGGAGCCGATAAGGCCATCCATCTCACTGATAGAGCCTTTGCGGGCGCGGACACCCTGGCCACGGCCCGTGCCCTGGCCTTGGCCCTGCGCAAGCTGGAGCCGGACCTGGTCATGTGCGGCATGTTCTCCATAGATTCCGAGACAGGTCAGGTACCCTCAGAGATAGCCGAGTTCATGAACCGTCCACAGGTGACGTCGGTCCGCAAGATCAGGCCCGGCGACAGTCCCGGCACCCTGTGGGTCGAAAAGGAGACCGACGAAGGATATCAGCACTACGAGGTGACTTTGCCGGCCGTCATCTCCATTACAGAGCTTGTCATCGCAGGAAGACGTCCTGCTCCTGAGGAGCTTGAAGCCGCTAAGGGCAAGCCACTGGAGACCTGGAGTGTGGCAGACCTGGGTGGCGACGCGTCGGTATTTGGGTCGTCCGGCTCTCCAACCTGGGTTGCGGAGATACGCTCCGCACACCTGGCGCGCACCGGCACGATCATATCTCCCGAAGACCCCAAAGAGGCTGCCGATCGAATTGCTGCCTACCTTCTGGAGAACGGCCTCTTCAAGCCGCGCCCACAGCGTGAGACCACACAGGCCCGGCGTTCCATTCCATCCAGTCCCGACCCTCGACGCGCCGTCTGGGTCTTCGCCGAGCTGTTGGAAGGCCGACTGCGGTCGGTGACCCACGAGTTGCTGGGGACAGCCCAGGAACTGGCCGATGGCCTTGGTGGTGAGGTGGCCGTGGTGCTGGTGGGTGGGCCCGATGTGGCGTCCCGTGTTCCCGAACTGGGAGCCTCCGGCGCGGACACGGTATACGTGGCCGGCGATGAGGGACTTAAGGTTTACGACACAGAGCGCTATACCAGCCTTCTGTCCGCTACCATTCAACATTATCAGCCGCATGTGGTGCTCATTCCATCCACCACCAACGGGCGCGATCTTGCGCCCCGCGTCGCAGCCCGTCTTCAGATTGGCTTGACCGGCGATTGTGTCGACCTGAACCTGGATGGCGACGGCAACGTGGCCCAGCTAAAACCGGCCTTTGGAGGCAACATCATCTCTCCAATCTATTCCCGCACCACGCCTGTAATGGCTACGGTGCGTCCAGGTATGCTTGTGGCTAGAAAGCCGGATACCAGCGTACAGGCCAACGTGGTCTCACTTGACCCATCGTGGACCGGGGAGAGCCGTGTGCGGCTGCTCGAGTCCGTGGTGGAAGAGGGTTTGGGAGCCACCGAGTTGGATGATGCCGATGTGGTTGTGGCTGTCGGCATGGGCATAGGAGGCCCTGAAGGGATACCCGTCGTCCGCGAGCTGGTGGACGTGATGGACGGAGCGTTGGCCTCCACACTAAGGGTTTCCACCGCAGGCTGGCTGCCACCTCAGATTCAACTGGGGCTAACGGGCAAGGCGGTGGCCCCACGTTTCTATTTCGCCGTTGGTCTCTCCGGCGCTGCTAACCACATCATAGGGAGCAGGAACGCGGAGCACATTGTGGCCATCAATAGCGATCCTGAAGCCCACATCTTCAAGTCCGCCGACTTCGGCGTAGTTGGCGACTGGGCACAGATAGTCCCGGCCCTTACTCTTGCCCTACAGGGCATGAAGATGGCTGCTAAGGCCTGAGCAGGGAGCGATTATGGACCCGGTGGAGGAACAGCTAACACGGAGCAAGGTTATAGCCGTTGTCGGACTGTCCCCAAGTCCGGAGCGCGATAGCTACGCCGTTGCCAGGTACCTGAAGGAACAGGGGTACAGGATAATCCCGGTCAATGCTATTGCGGACGAGGTGCTGGGAGAGAAATGCTATCCAGACCTCAGGTCTATCCCTGGACCAGTCGATATGGTGGACATTTTTCGTCGTCCCGCGGCTGTGCCCCAGGTTGTGGACGATGCGTTGGCATAGCCTCCAGTAATCCGCCCTCCCCAATAAGCAATCTCACCACGAGCGGGGTAGATGCTGTGTCCGTGCTGGAAGCTTAAGAAATTCTGCCATCTGGCATGTTGACCCAACTGCTCATCTCATGAGGCGCTGTAACGGCCTCTGCCTTGCGCACATGGGCTGAGGTAAGCTCATCGATTGACGTAACTCCCAACAGGCCCATTGCGGAGATCATTTCGTCCTCCAGGATTTCCAGGACACGCACAAGGCCCGCTGTGCCGGCCGCGGCCAGCCCCCAGCACTGGAGCTTTCCGATTGCCGTGGCTTTGGCTCCGAGAGCAAGGGCCTTCAATACGTCGCTGCCACGCTGGATGCCGCCATCCAGGATAACGTCGGCTCTGCCTGCCACCGCGTCAACGATTTCAGGAAGCGTGTCCATCGTTCCAAGCCCGTGGTCGAGTTGGCGGCCGCCGTGGTTTGATACCCAGACGGTATCGACACCGTGTTCCACAGCCAGGGCTGCGTCTTCGGCGGTTGCGATGCCCTTGAGTATGAATGGAAGGCCTGCCAGGTCCTTGATCCTGTCGATTGTCTCCCAGGTCACGAACGAAGCATTGCCTCCGTTTCTACCCCCGGACACCTGGTGTCTGTTTGGTGACCCTGAGCCAAGGAAATTGTCCCGTGGACTCCACCGGGCTATCATTGTTCTATCCCTGCGACTGGGACGGGCGGTATCAACAGTGATGCAGAGGGCCGAATAGCCAGCCTGCTTGACCCTGGAAATCATATCTTTGGTCCAATCCCAGTCTCCATTCAAGTAGAGTTGAAAGACCTTTGGGTTGTTGGCCGCCGAGGCGATATCCTCAAGGCTCGGCTCGGTAACGGAGCTGACGACGTCCAGTATCCCGAACTCGTCGGCAGCCCTGGTTGCCGCAGCACCGCCCTCTGGCGTGAACACCTGCTGTGAACCAACCGGGGCCAGGACTACGGGGATGCGCATTTTGTGACCGAGGAGAGTGGTGGCTGTATCTATGGTAGAGACGTCAACCAGGACGCGGGGGCGGAAGGCCAGACGATCGAATGCAAGTCGGTTACGCCGCAAGGTGGTCTCCGACTCAGAACCGCCGGACAGATAGCCCCATGTCCCTTGGTTCAGGTTATGCCGCGCCGCCTGCACCACCTCTTGAATAGTCACAAACTCCGTTGCCATTTGTCGCCTCCTCAATACCGATGGGGTCGATTTTGGGAGCAGCCTGTGCACAAACGGACCACCCTGGCAGGACATTACACAATGAACGTTACCCGTCTCTGGGCGATCTGCGGTCCTCGAAGCGGGTGTGCACGTCGAGGAGAACCGTCTTGCCATCTGCGTTGAGCTCCTGCGCCTTCTTGATGGCGGGGGCCAGTTCGCCTGTTTTGATGACTGTGATACCGACTGCTCCCATGCCCTCGGCTATCTTGGCGTAGTCGCCTATCATGTTTGAGACGCCGTACGCCTCACGCGCGGTCGGGAACCCGCCGGGGTACGTCGCCATGCCCCCGTTGTTCAGAACGACGGTTGTGATGGGTACGCCGGAGCGGGCTGAAGTCTCGATGTCAAGGCCGGACATGCCGAATGCCGCGTCGCCCATGAAGTTCAGGCAGAACCTGTCCGGGTATGCCAGCTTTGCTCCGATCATGAGAGGTATACCGTAGCCAAGGTGAGTCGACTTGCCCCAGCCTATGTAGGTGTGGGGTGCTGTTGCGGTGAAGAAGGGCATCATCATGTCGCGCGGGGACCCTGCGTCGTGGGTAACTATGCTGTTCTCAAGGTCAAGGTTCCGGGTCAGTTCCCAGATCACCCGATAGGGGTTGATTGGCTCCTCGTTGTCGGTTAGGAGGGGCATCCAGGCCGCCAGCCACCTCTCTTTGACCGCGGACACCTGGGCCGGCACGCCGGTCTTGTCCTTGCGGCCGTCCTTGCCTAGCAGCGTCTTGACCTCCTCGATCATCGCTTGCAGAGTTGCCTTGGCGTCGCCGGGAAGCGCAATATCGACTGGAAAGTCCTTGTTGATGTCTTCCGGGCTGCCGACGCTGTGGATGATGGTCTTGCCGGGAGGAATGGGTTGCCCGTAGCCGGTCTTGGTCATGCTGGAGCCGACCGCGAACAGCACGTCCGACTCTCGCAGCCACTGCTGTGCTGCCAGTGTGGTAGCGCTGCTGCCTCCGCCGAGGGCAAGGGGATGTCGTTCATCGATGGAGGACTTGCCCGGCATCGTGGTATAGACGGGGATTTCGGTGAGCTCTGCGAACACCCTTAGCTCTGCCGTTGCGCCGGACAGCAGGACTCCCATCCCCGACCATATGACGGGTTTTTTGGCCTCCAGTAGTGCTTTGACCGCGTCCTTGATGTCGGAGGCGGACGGCAGTTGTATGGAGACCTTTGGGGAGTGATAGAGTGGACTGCCCTCGGGGACCTCCTGGTCGCCCACGTCTGAAGGCGTCTCCACCACAACAGGGCCAGGGCGGCCGTTGCGGAGTGCATGGAACGCTCGCCGCATGACGTCACCCACCATGTCTGGACGGGCGATCATTTCCACGTGCTTGGCAATGCTCTGATATGTCCTGAGCGCGGAGAAGTACGGCCGCACGGCAGTCCGCTCCAGGCTGGAACCACGCGGGAGGACGAGTATGGGCACGTTATCCGCAAACGCCTGGGCTATGCCGCCCATGGCGTTTTCAGCGCCAGCCTGGTCCTGTACTGCAACCACACCAAACCTGTTGCGGTCGCTCATCCTGCTGAAGCCGTCGGCGGCCATCACAGCGCCACGCTCGTGACGGAACGAAATTGGCCGTATGCCTTCCTTGGCAACAGCCTCGATGATGGGGTTGGAGGGAAAGCACGCCATCCACTCAACGCCCTCAGATTTCAGGATCCGTGCAATGGCTTCCGTGACGTTCATGGCTCTCGCCTCCTGTTGTTGGTGTACCGTGTCTTAATCGGGGGTATTATACTGGGTTTGAGATTTGCCGCATACCGCGGTCGCACCGATTTCTTTCACGTTATACGGTACACTACCGGGCTCACTAGCTGGCGGCGGCACTGTCCTCGGTCAGCACGCCGTCCGTCATATTCACTCGCCTGTCGGACACTCTGGCGAGTGTCAGGTCGTGGGTGGCCACCACAACGGTGACCCGTTTGTGCTGGGCGATGTCCCTGAGGATGGCGGTGACTGATATGGCCGTGGCACTGTCCAACTCTCCCGTTGGTTCATCGGCGAATACGACATCGGGGTTGGTCACAAGCGCGCGGGCTATGGCCACCCGCTGCTGCTCTCCTCCGGATAGTTCGTAGGGCCGGTGCTGCGCCCTGGGGGCAAGGCCGACAAGATCGAGTGCTTCCAGCGCGCGCCGTCGCCGCTCCCGCCACGAGACTTCACCGATATGCAGTGGAAGCTCCACGTTCTCCTGAGCCGAGAGGAGCGTCATCAGCCCAAATGACTGGAAGACAAAGCCGATGGAGCGTCGGCGCAGTTCTACCAGGTCGGCTTCAGGGAGCGTTGCAAGGTCGAGGCCGTCGATGAGCACGGTGCCGGACGTGGGCCGGTCGAGGCCCGCCATGAGGTTCAGCAGTGTGGTCTTGCCCGAGCCCGACCGTCCGGTAACAGCCAAAAACTCCTGCGTGTATATGTCCAGGTCAATCCCATTGACCGCCGTGGAGGCCGATTCGCCGGAACCGAAGACCCGTGTCAGACCCCGGACGGATATGATTGGCTGCTTTGTCTGGCCTGATGGATTCCTTTGTAACATTTTTGTGTCTTTCAAGGGGGACTTTTCTACCGACCTTTACGCGCTTTCTGCCGTGTCAGACCTCTGCCCTTGGCCTGGCTTTGGGCTTCTTGAAGCGGGCTTTATGTTTACCTGGTCGCCAGCTATGTCCGCCTTTGCAAAGCCCTGTATGTGAAGCTTGTCCACGTACTCCTGGGGGAGTTGAAGGCGGCCCACTCTGTCGACCACAAGATACTCTTCGTGGAGAGCATTTTCCGTCCCGTGCTGGCCCGGCTCCAGGCGGCTCTCCGAGCTGATACGGCCGTCTCTTATGTGGAGCACTCTGTCCATGTGCTCCACCACTCCCTGATAGTGAGTAACCACTACTATGGTGACGTGATAGATGCGGTTTATCTCCCGCAGCAGTTGAAAGACCTGGGATGCCATCTGGGTATCCAGCTCCCCGGTCGGCTCATCTGCCAGAAGCAGGGGAGGACTATTGGCCATGCCTACGGCTATTGCTAACCGCTGCTGCTCACCTCCTGAGAGCTGGTGTATCTTTCTGTCGGCCTTGTCCTCCATATCCAGAATGGACAGCAGTTCAAGGCTTCTGGCCCTTCGGGATGACATGTCCTTTCCTGCGATGGCCTGTGGCAGCTCTATATTGTCCCTGGCCGAAAGATAGGGCACCAGGTTCCTTGCCGTGGCCTGCCACACAAAGCCAACCTCCAACCGCCGGTAGAGCACCAGTTCCTGGTCTGAGATGTTAAGCAGGTCCCTGTGTCCCACCCGCACCTGGCCCGCCGATGGCCGGTCGAGTCCGGACAGTATGTTCAGCAATGTGCTTTTACCGCTGCCGCTGGCCCCCACAATGGCGACCATCTCTCCCTGCTCCACCTCCATGTCGATGCCGCGCAGGGCCACCACTTCCAGTTCCGCCCGTTTGAAAATCTTGAACAGGTCCCGGCACTCGATGTAGGGCTCGTCCCACTCTTCGATAGGGTGTCCCTGCTGCTGGTTGCCGGACGCTATCTCGCTGTTGGAAGAATGTGAGGCAGGCCTCTCGTAGGTTTCCATCGTGTACTCCTTCTGACCTTCTATACCTCATCCTGCATATCGGGTCAAGCCTCACCGATGCGCAGGACTCGCTGTATGTCCAGTTTGGATGTGATCCAGGCCAGCCACACCACCGAAGTCGTGGCTACTATGGTGAGGATCAGATATGTCCCCAGGAGGATGCCCCCGTTAACCCGGAGGACCATTGGCGGGGTAACTCTGACGCCCTCCTCCGCCACCTCCAGAATCGGCAGGACGCTGATTCCTATCTGCTGTCCTGCCCAAGTCCCCAGTGCTATGCCGCAGACCACCACCAGGAGAAGGTTGAACCACACCACGCCGTTGAGTTGCCCCGCGGAGAAGCCCAGAGTACGGAGGAGTGCGAATTCGGTCTGCCTCTCCCGTGTGTCGGTGTAAGAGAAGAGCATCACTCCAGAGGCGCTCGCTAGGACGAGGGCCAGGAACATCAGGATCAGAAGGCCGCCCCATCCGGCATTGACAAGGGGCTGGTTTACCCGCTCGGACACCATCTCTGCGGCGACGTATGTCTCCCCGGTGGTTATCCCAAAACCCTTGAGCCTCCCGACCACCTCCGCGGGGTCGACATCGGCACTGTCCAGGCTGACCCACATCTCGTTGCTCCCGCCTACAAGGCCCTGGCCGTGCAGGTTGGTGTAGTGGTTGAAGGTGCGCAGGTCCATCACTATGAATGGGTCCTCCCGGGGGTCAAGCGTCGGGAAATAGTCGGCTATTGCCACCACCTGAATGGGCACGGACGCGTCGATGGTGCCTATCGTGAGCGTGTCGCCCAACCGGACCTCGGCAATACCAAGCAACGACCTGCTCACAATCGCCGGTATGGGTATCTCAGGCTTGCCCATCCGGATGCCCGGCAGCGATAGGCTTCCAGGTATCCAGCTCAGGGCTGCCGAGCCGTCGGTGTCCGGTAGGGCCACAGCCCGGCTTGACTCAAGGGCAAACAGACCGGGGACATCGTAGTCCTCCACAACGTGCCATCCGTCCAGGAAAGACTGGAAGTCGCCGAGGGGTGTTTCTCCAAACGGGGTGAAAACGGACAGGCCTCCCAGGAATATGGCTCCAGGCTCCCGCAACGTGGAACGCATGTTTATCCGGAGCGAAAGCAAGGTGAACGGCGGCACGGCACCTGCCAACTCCAACCAACCGGTCTCGTTTATTCGAAGAGGCCGGGATCCCCGCGGAGCCGGAGGGAAGAGGTCGGCGTCAAGGCGTATCCAGCCCTGGGAGTCCATCTCCCAGTCCTCTAAGTCCAGCTGCCCAAAGGGAACGTCGAAGTAGTATCCTTCAGCGTCTCTAACCCTGCCCATTAAAGACGACCCGGGGTCGATTGCGCCCGGGTTCACCCATAGCGCCAGAGTTGTAGCGTACTGGGGTAGCGCGATTCCGTCGTTCAGGATCGAGACGGATGGGTCAGGGCTGATGGCCTCGGTGAGTTCCGGCAGGGATTTCCCATCGGCGAAGTCCTCACGATACCACGCCACGTCGGCGAAGTTGTCGGTGTTCACCGCCATGACGGACACATTGGTCTGATTGAACGCGCCGGTCGATAGCGTGCCTGTGGTGCGCAATACCTCCGATATCGTCTCCACTTCATCCAGGCGCTGTGTGAGGTTGGACATCCCCAATAGAGATACGGGAGCCCTGCCCACGCTGTGCTGGATACGCAGGTCTGCCCCAGAAACGTACAGCGCTCTGTCCATCTGGCTGCGTTCTATGGTGGAACTGAAGGTGCTTCCTATTACCCCAAGGGCCGTGGTCAGCATGAGCAGTACAACCAGCGCTCCGGGCATGATGGGGTCCCTGGACACTCGCCTCAACCCCTGGACAAGCCAGACCTGCCCAACGGACTCCGTGATTCTTGCCATCAGGGACACGGCCAGCGGGAAGAACCGCATTACCAGGAGGCCAAGGGCCAGCAGCCCCAACAGAGGTCCAAGCAAGAGAGAAATATCGACTTCAAGCTCTCCCGTTCCCAGGGAGCGTACAAGGAATGAGCCACGGGTTTGTATCTGCCACCATATCAGCCCTATCATCGCCAGAGCCAGGATGTCCAGGTAACTGCGATGGATAAAGGGCGCTCTGGGTGGCCTTGCGCCTGACTGGCGGAACTCCACCATTCCCCGCCGGGACGCCATCAACGTGGATATGGTGAGCACGCTCACGGCCAGGAGTGCCCCGCCTGTTCCCAGGAGGAAGGCCTGGATGGAGAGAGGCACGGGGACTGAGCCGCTGCTCAGGTTCATGTCTATGAAGATTCCTCCCAGCGTTCTTGATATGCTCACTGCCAGCAGAGGGCCGAGCACAACGGCCGGGGCCGCGAGCAGCAGTCCTTCCACAAGGGCAAGCAGGCCCATCTGGGGAGTGGTGATCCCGCGGCTCTTGAGTACGGACGTTTCCGCGGAGCGGGACTTGACGACAAGCCCCGATACCAGGGCCAAATAGTAGATGAGGATGCCGGTTGTCAGGGAGATCATCAGGTAGAGAGGAATCCGCGCCAGGAGTATCTGCTCCTGGTAGGTGCTCAGTACGTCGTCCAGCCTGATGGTGGTGCTGGCGTTGTCAAGGTTGCGGCGCACATCATCTTCGACCTGTTGGATGGCCTGCTGAATGGGAACCACGTCTCCGGCCCGCATCCCATCCCTGTCCAGATAGAAGAACCATTTGACTTCGGTATAGGAGCCGGGGTAGCTCAGGCCAACGTATTCCAGGATGGCGTCCTCTGTGGTAAACAGGGGCACTATGGCCACCTGGTCTTCCGTGTGGCTGAAGGTGCGGCTGGCTCCGTACCAGAACTCATCGTCCGGATCAACGCGCTGGAAAAGCCCGACGATCTTCACCCTTATTATTGGCTGGGGCGTGCTGCCAATCGCCAGGAATATATCCATCTCATCATCCACGCCTAGCTGGAGGAACTTACCTCCTGCGATGTCTAAGGCCACTTCCAAAGGTGCATCCGTCAGTGGCGCATCGGGCGAAACGGGGCCTCCGGAGTAGGGCCAGCGCCCCTGCACCATCTCGGCGCGGTCGGGGAAAAGGCCCGTCATATGGCTAATCTTGCCCCTGGGACGAACATTGTCGGACATCTCCAACTGAGGGTGCCCATCGAAGAAGAAGGGCAGAGTCTGGAACAGCAGTGCCTCGCTCTGTAGATAGGACTGAAGAGGGGCGCTAACGTACCGCTCCACAGTGTCCAGGCCGTCCAAATAAACGGAGTCCTGTTTCGAGACCAGCGAGGAGTCTTCCAGGCCGTTGTACGTTCTTACGGTGAAGTTGATCTGTTCAGGGGGTGTCTGCTCCAGAGTGCGGCTCAGGGCCGCTTCTTCCAGGAGGTCGGAAAAGATGACGCCGCTGGACATCAGGGATACCGCAAGGATCATTCCCAAAAAGAGGACTATCTCCAATCTCCAGTTGGAGATGGCTCTTCGAAGGGCTATGACGTAGGCCAGTTGTAGGATCGACATCGTCTTCTAATGGCTGCTAAGCTCCCGTCCGGAGTATATCGGGCGCATTCAATTTTCGTATCGATAACATGGTCACCAGGACTGAGATAGCCAGGGCCGCCGCAAGGTCAATGTATACCAGTGCCATTAGGCCGCCGTTTGTGGTCAATATCATGGGAGGGATAACGGGCGACCCGTCGATGGTCACGTCAAGGAAGCCGAGCACCCAACGGCTGAGCCAGACGCCAACCGCACTGCCGACGCCTATCCCGATGACCGCCACCACAAACCTCTCAAGCACCAGGGATAGCAGTACCTCCACCCTGGAGAGTCCAAGGGCACCGCTGATGGTCAGGTCTATGCGGCCCGTCTGCACGGATATGGCCGAGTAGGTGCCAAGGGCGACGGCGACCGCCATAGTCAACACGGACATGCTCAGAATCGTGAGACCGTTCCAGCCGCCTCCGGCCAGGGGATTGCGTTGGGCCAACTCCACCTCGGCGTCCCTATCCTGCACGGAAGCGACGCCGGGTAGCCTCTTTATGGAGAGAATGGCACTGCCGCGCGATACCGAGTCGTTCAGGGAGACCCAGAGTTCGTTTGGAGGACTCAGCCGTTCAGAGTCCGGCATGCGCGTGACATAACGCCTGTAGTCTTCCATGTTCACCAACAGGAACGGCCTGGAGGGTTGAGTGACAGAAGGGAAGTAGTCGGTTACGTTTCTCACCAACACGGGCACCATCTGATTCACGGATTCTATGCGGGGCCTCTGTCCTGTCTGGTAGGTGGGGCCGCCGATGGCAGGCAACGGGATGGGGATTGCAGGAACCAGTATGCCTCGCGGGGCGTTGCCGAGCGCGTCCCGCCAGGAGAAGGTGAGTCCGAAGCCGCCACTACGTGCGGCCTCCTGCGTGCGTTCCGTGCTGTCGGTTGCCGAGTCAAGGCTCGGAAGGCTCACCCAGGTGTTTGCATTCTCGGACTCCTCGAAGCCCTCGACGACCAACCCGTCCAGCGGGGCATATGGCCCCTTGGCTGTCATATCGTCAAGGCTGAAGCTCCCCGGCTGCAACCCGCCAAGCGAGCCACCGTATCGTCCGCTCATGAAGATGGCGACCACGCTAAAGGGAGGCTTCAGCGCCGTTTGTTCAAGGGGGAGCGCTGCTTCCAAATAGGTCCAGTCCTGGCTTGATTGAGCAGACGGAATCTCGCCAAGGGACACGTTGAGATATGTTTCGGAGGCGTCTGTAACCCGAACCAAAATATTTTGAGTCCGGTTGAGCATTCCCTGAAAGAGTTCGTTGACCCTTATCCAGACGCCGACGCTCTCGGTGTCCACCGGAAGGGTTATGCCAGGAGACACTTCACCGGCCTGTCTCAGCGGTGTCAGGAGTTCGGCCAGCCCCGTGGCTGCGAAATCGTCCCTGAACCAGGTGGTATCAGGCAGTGTGTGCGGGTCTATCCCCACGATTGTTCCCAAATCGCGTACGACGGGGCTGACGGCCTGGACACCTGGCATGGAGGCCAGGTCTTCCTGAATGGAGTCCGAAAACGAGGAGCCTCTGACCACCAGTTCGCCGCCCATACTGAAGAGGGTTTGCTCCTGCTGGCTCCTCGATAGGGTCGACTGAAACGTAGCTCCGAACACGCCAAGGGCGGCAACCATCATCAGGATGATTACAAGAGAGCCGTGAGGCAGGGGATCGCGTGCCATTCGCGTGAGTGTTAGGGACACCCATGCCGGGGCCGCAAGTTTGCCCGCCAAAGCCAGGGCCTTCATCAGCCAGGGCAGGAGCCGTGGTATCAGGAAGGCCACGGCCAGCAGTACCAGCACAGGGCCGAGCAGCATGCTGAGGTCAACTTCCCTCAGTGCGCTGCCAGACAGTTCTCTCTGAAGAAATCCTCCGCTCTCCTCAATCTGCCACCAGATGAGGCCCACTGTTGCCAGCACCAGCACATCGACGTAGTACCTGTGCATGAGCGGCACAGTAGGCGGTCTAGCTCGTATCCGGAGAAACTCCACGATTCCGAGGCGTGCAAGGCCAACCCCGGAGGCGATCAGCACTGCCAGGCTGAATAGACCACCAATGGCACCAATTAGGAATACGTTCACCGAGAGGTCTACAGGCAATGGGCCACCCTCTCCCGCAGGAGTTATGGTCATTGCCAGCAGGTATCGTACGATCCCAAGGGCCAGAAAAGGTCCCAGGAATAGGGAAAGAAGCACCACTATCCCTTCTCCCAGGGCAAAGAGGCCGCTAACCTGGAGCATACTGGCCCCGCGGCTTCTCAAGATGTTGGCTGCGTCACTCTGGGTGCGGGCCAGTAGTCCCAACACAAGGACAAGGAAGTACAGGATAACCACCACAACAAGAGAAAGGAAAAGGAAGAGAGGCACCCTGGCCAGGGTCAGCTCACGCTGGTAGTCCGTGATGGTCTTCTCCAGGAGACTGAGAACCAGGGAACGGGGAAACAGCTTGTTCAGGTTTTTCTCAAGCCCAACAATGGCCTCCTTGGTTGGCCCGGCTGTATCGGCGGTGAGAGCATCGGTATCCCGGAACAGGAACCACCAGTAGTTGCCAAGAAGGGAAGGGTACCTGGCTCCCAGACCGTTGAAGAAGTCCTCCTCGGGCACATAGATGGGTGCAACCGTCCAGGGGTCTACGTCCTGGGCTTCGAAGTAGTAGTTAGCCGAAGTCATCCAGTACTCTTCGGAGGGGTCTATAGCCTCCACCAGGCCGACCACAGTGAAAGCCACGCGCTCGGATGGGTCGGCCCTGAAGGGCACCATGTATACCTGCGTGTCCACCTCCCACCCCATGTTAAATGCCGTTTGCCTCCCCACGACCACCTCCATGTTCACACCCTTGTCGTGAAAAACGGGAGTGGCCTGGGGCCAGCGGCCTTCCACAATCCTGACGTGCTTCTCAAAGTCTGTGAGGAAGAAAGGCTGACCTCTAGGCCCACCGCGAGAAGAGGGCTGTCCGTCCGGGGTCAACATCAGCGGTAGATCGCCATGAGCGCGGCCGGAGCGCTGGGTGCTCTGTATCATGTGTCCAAGGCGCGCTCCGATGGTCTCCTCGACAGTGATTCGAAGCGTTTGATAGTCAGCCGGGCCAAGTGGCCGGTTCTGTATCACCACCTGGGCGTTCAGGCCCGTTTGGGAGGTTAACGCCAGGGTATGACGCAACCCACCTTCGGCCAGGGTCTTGGAGTAGATGGCCCCAACGGCCATCAGAGTGACGGCCGCCAGTATTCCAAAGGATATGACAGCCAACAGCATCCAGGAGGAGCGGAGACGTCGCGGAAGCAGCCAGATTAGCACCCTTATCCAGGTCATTGTCTTTGGTCCGGCGTTTCCCTTCTCTACTCAAAGTCATGGAGTCAGGCTTGTGCGGCGACATATTTGGGAGGGTATTCTGATGCCAGTTTTGTATTGCGTAGTATACCAGAAAGACCAGGTTGGAAGTGGGCTGGCCTGAAGCGTAACTGCAAACACTCTGGAGGAACGGTATGTGCTGTGCCGTATGGGCACGAAAAACCATGTATGATCTGTTACGTAAACTGGTTGACCAGGGAGAAGCGACGGGGTATCCTTGACCCCCACATTTATTCGCAACAACTCCAACAACTCAGGGAGTAAGAAATATGCTTCACCTGGTTACGGCAACCCAGGTGCCAGACATCTGCGCTGTCGTCGTTCCATAAAACATGGAGACGGCGATGACCGTCATCGGGTCGATGTCCGCGACAATTGCGTCTGTCAGCTTAGACTAACGGTATGCAGTACGCACTACTATACTCCTGCTGCTTTCAGGACGTATGAGGGATATGGTTTCAATAGAGAATGAACGAGGATTAGACGAGTAGACATTCAGGTTAAGACATCATCTTCGCAGGACTGTCTATCTTGCATTAACCGAGTTTTACGTGTATGCATCCGGGATAATTTACTTCTAATATGTTAACTGCCCGTGTAATATCCATTGGAGGAGCCACTTTAACGTCCACGGACATTGCTCCGGCCGTCGAGGGTAGTCAGCTACCAGCGGACCTTCAACTCAGGAGTCGCGGGCATTTCAACATTTGATGGCCAGGTAATACAGCCGTAATATTTAGGGAGTTATCTTAATAACATGCTTATATCTAAGGGTTTCTTTGGACTCGGTATTTTCCTCGTGCTAACTCTTTTGGGATCGGCGTGTTCCGGCGGTGGGACCGACCCAACCGCCACATCCACTGACCCGACTGCCACCGGACCGGCCCCACTATCCACAAGTCCCGGCTCAACTGAAAGCGTGGGTACACTGGAGAATAGGGTCACGGACAAACCCAACCCCTCCATAAGCGCTATTAACCTGACCGCAGAGAATGTGGAAGTCCACAGGTCCGACACAGGTGAGTGGAGTACGGTGGTGGAAGGCCCAATTACATTCGACCTAATAGCTGTGACGGGTATAGAGGAACTGCTGGGTAGTGAAACACTGCCCGCAGGAGAATACACTCAGATCAGGCTTAGCATAACCTCCGTCATAATAGTCGACAACGGCGAGGAAGTGGAAGCACAGCTTCCCAGCGACGTCCTGAAAGTGGTACGTCCATTCACTATCACAGCAGGGCTGACTACCATAGCTACCCTGGACTTCGATGCGGAGCAGTCGGTCGTAAAACAAGGTAATGGTGGATACCTCCTGCGTCCGGTCGTAACCCTTCTGGTCAGGCAAGAGGGCGAACCGTTCGTGCCTGCTGACCAGCCAGACGACACCCCAATGCTTACACCGACCATCGTACCCACACCAACGGCCACCCCGGATGCCACTGGTGACTTCTTCCTCACAATTGAGGAGCCATTGGAGACCGAATCAATCATAGCCGAGAGTTCCATAACCGTTACAGGCAGGACGCGGCTTGATGCCACGCTAAGCGTCAATGATATCTTTGCCGATATCGATGGGGACGGCAGGTTCATGGTAACCGTAGACCTGGAGATAGGCCCCAACATCATAGAAGTGGTGGCCAGTCTGTCGACCGGAGAAGCACTGAACGAAGTCCTCGTAGTTATCTATTCACCGTAAGGTGAGAACGAAATGGTCAACAGAGTGATGCACATAAATCGATGGATTGCCCCATTCCTGGTGGCTACCATGCTTCTTGCCGGAGCGGCTCCGGCGGCCCTTGCACATCCAGTGGGAATACCCAACGGCGCGGCTTTGTGCAGTCAGGAGAACCACGGACGACCTCTGGACAAGCCGACTCCTCCTGGACAGCTTGTGCGAAGGGGCTTGGTGGGCGATTTCGCAGGCGTTACTGGTGACGGCAACGTACTGGTGAATATACAGTTCGGCACGGTGGAGGTAATGCCGCCTTCAGGTTTCGACCCTGGCAGCATACCCGCGGGTAGTCGTCTAGCTATTCTTCTGGATAAAGAAGCCCAGGGTGGTGACGATACACCAACACCTACGCCTGAAGCTACGCCAGAGGTTACACCAACCGCTACGCCAGACGGCACGCCAACAGCCACGCCAGAGGTTACACCAACAGTTACGCCAGACGGCACGGCAACGGCTACAGCTGAGCCCACACCAACCGCTACGCTTGAGCCTACGCCAACGGCTACGCTTGAGCCCACGGCAACAGCTACACCAGAAGGTACACCCGAGACTACACCAACAGTTATACCTGAAGCTACGCCTGAGATCATACGGGTAGCTCAGGCCCTTCGAATCACTATTATCCCGGCCGAGGCAACCCGCAGCCATCAGACGGCCGTGGTATTGACCCAGGACGGGGATACCATAGAGGTCGTGACCGAGGATGGTGACGTGGAGGAAGTAGAATTCTCTGATGAGGGCGGCGTCCAGGTTTCCCCGGATGGAGGAACGCCAGAACCTACGCCCGAAGCTACACCAGAAGTGGGCACCGGGAGCACGACGGATGAGCCTTCTGTAGAACAGGAGACTGTGGAGGAAGGGACTGATGCGGTGCTTCTTGTCCAGTGTGATAGCCGGGGTGGTGCACAGGTCCGCTCCATCCAGCGCACAGACAGAGTAGCAGAACGCCTCGAAGCCCTTCAGGCCAAGGCCGATGTGAGGGAAGTCCAGCGGAACGAGAAGCTGGCCGAACTTCAACAGAAGTTGGATGAGCGCAAACAGGACAGGCTGGACAACACTTCAAACAATGCGCCTGCAAGCGCCAAGGACAAAGTTGAAAAGGCCAGAGGTAAACCGGAAGCCTGCGAGCCGACGGAAGGCCAGGACTGTCCCGACAAGGGACAGGGGCAATCACAGGACAAGGGTAGCGGAGGCAGCAACGGGGGTAACGGCGGCAACGGCGGCAACGGCAACGGGGGCAGTGCTGGCAAGGGAGGCGGTGCTAGCGAGGGCAAGGGCAAACCGTAAGTGAGCCATTAGCCGGCTGGTAAACTACCTAGCACACCATTGTGTGGGCATTGAAAATATCCATATCAGGGGCGCATCGTGTGAGTGTAAGCGTATGCTGATCACCGACCGGTGCGCCTTTGTCGTTCCCAATCGTGGCGGCTCTATTTGGCAGCTTCAGACGGCGTGGTTGCGGTGCTCTCGTCGCCTATGTTGCGTATCCGGCTATTGAGGCCGGTACCTAGCAGCCCAAACAGGGCTACTACACTCCCGCCGATGGCAACCACTGTCGATGTTGCGATTACGCTCGCAGCGCCGCCCATCGCCAGGCCACCCATAGGTTGCATGAGGGAGTGAGTCATCCCCCAGATTCCCATCACCCTGCCCCGATATTCGTTGGGGACCAGGGTGTGTAGCGTGCTCTGTGAAGTTACAGTGAAAATCTGGAGGCAGGCTGACGCAAGCCATTCTATGACCAGTGCGAGGCCGTAAAGGGGTGTGAACGCGAAGGCGATGAGCAACCCCGCCACATGAGCTAGCCCCACCGATGATCAGCCAGCCCTATCTTCGCATTCCTCCTAAAGAGCTGCCAATCAGTGCGCCCATCAGCCCTCCTATGCCCGTCGCTGAAAACAGCAGAGAGATGGCCGAGCCGGAAGCCTCACCGAGAAGGTTATGAGCGATAATCGGCATCAGCGTGATGTGTGACATGCCGAAGAAGGCGTTCACAAAGCTGGTCAGGATGAGAAGGCGGAAGACAGGTCTGGACAGGATGTACCCGATTCCATCCTTGAGGTCTTGGAAGCCGCTGCTGCCAATGGCGCGGTCCACCGGAGGCAACTGTACCCTGAACAGCATGTAGCTGAATATCGCATAGGCCATGGCGACAACATAGATTGCCAGAGCAGCGCCCACCTGTGGGGCTCCTATGAAGTCGATCATGAGACCTGCTACGATGGGGGCCAGGATACGCGTCCCTGGGTGGACGGTGGAATTGAGGGCAACGGCGCTCATCAAGTCCCGTCGGTCTATGAGGTTCGGAAAGATTGCCTGGCGGGACGGCTGATCGAAGGCTTGAAGCCCGCCAACCAGGAAAACGGCCGCCAGGATGTGCCAGACCTGGACAGCCCCTGTCAGCGTCAGCGTGGCAAGGACCAGATAAATAACCGCAATACCAGATGTCGTTGCCATCAGAAGACGGCGCTGGTCGACCTTGTCGGCGAAGACTCCGCCCACCAGACCAAGGACCACCGCAGGCAGGGCTCTGGCAAGGGCCAGGAATCCAAGTTGAAGTGCCGAGCCCGTCAGGTCAAACACCAACCACGCCTGAATCACAAGGAACATCTGCATACCGGAAACAGATGTGACGAATCCCAGCCAGTAGACCCGGAAATCCCTGTGTTTAAGGGCCGTCAGAATGCCTAACTTGCTCATAGGAAAAACGTCCTCAAACTGCTTGCACACTCAAAGGTTTTTGGCATCCGCGAAGTCTATCACATCTCGCCAGACGGCGTAGGTAGGGAGCACGGAGCTAGGGTAGTTTCCAACGAGCACAGGCACATTCGGCACATTTTGCTACTGAACAAACGAAATGATCTGTCCACCAAGGGCCGCGAGCACAACCACCAGCCAGGGCGGCCATTTCCACAACGCCAGAAGTGCGAAGGCCGCTAATGCCAGCCCGAAATCCTCACGCGTGTGGACTGCGCTGGTCCACACAGGGTTATAAAGCGCGGCCAATAGGAGCCCCACCACCGCTGCGTTGATTCCCCGGAATGCTCCCCTGAAACCGCTTTGGCCCCGCAGACGGTCCCAAAATGGCACTACTCCGATAACCAGCAGGAACGATGGAAGAAAAATTGCGGTCAGCGTAAATAATCCTCCCATCCACGCGTTTTGATTGCCATAAATCATCGTGCCAAGATAAGCGGAGAAGGTGAACAGAGGGCCCGGCACTGCTTGTGCTGCCCCATAGCCTGCTATGAACTCTTCGCTACCCACCCATCCTGGAGGGACGACCTGCGCCTGGAGAAGGGGCAACACTACGTGGCCGCCACCGAATACCAGGGAACCAGCCCTGTAGAAGCTGTCAAACACTTGAAGGTGTTCATTGGACACCACTTGGTTCAACAACGGCAACCCAACCAGCAGAATACCGAAGAGAGCAAGGCAAATGACTGCTACCACACGGCCAACAGGGAATTGCTCTACAGGCCCGGAGTCGGTCTGGCTCTCCGGCAACAGACGCCAGCCTATTATCCCTGCGAGAGCGATGGCAAGTACCTGCACAATGGCTGTTGGCCAGACCAACACTGTAATGGCGGCCGCTATGGCCATGGTGGCTCGTGGGCGGTCAGGACACAGGTTTCTTGCCATGCCCCAGACAGCAAGTGCCACGACAGCCACCGCAGCTATCTTCAGACCCCGCAGCCAACCGGAGTCGGCGACGTCTCCAATAGCCGTGACTCCGTAGGCGAACAGGATGAGCGCGGCAGCAGACGGAAGCGTGAACCCAAGCCAGGCGGCGAGGCCGCCAAGAAGCCCAGCTCGCCTGATGCCGAGGGCGATTCCCACCTGACTGCTTGCAGGGCCGGGGAGAAACTGACACAGAGCGACCAGGTCGGCGTAGGTGTGCTCGTTCAGCCATTTACGTCGTTCTACGAACTCATGACGAAAGTAGCCCAGATGCGCGACAGGTCCGCCAAAGGAGGTTAGCCCAAGGCGGAGGAACGCTATAAAAACTTCCAGGAAAGATCCACGCGAGGATCGTAGATGCATGGATTAGCCTTTCAGTATTTTCTCATATTGGGACTGCTCTCCGCAGGGCTTCGAGACTCTCTCCAGTGAAGGGCATGTTCCCCCTCGCCGACGGTAGGATTTCGCTATTGTAGCATCGGCGATCTCATGAGACGCATTTTTCAAGGGGTACGGACGTGAACCAACTGAACTTGAATGGTACCAAGGAAATCTGGTCGCCTTGATCAACGCAGTAGGCGGCGTATCGTGGTCGATCACCCACGGAGATTTAAGGTTCGAGAAGCATAATCGAGATGTGATCGAGCGCATGAAGAAAATGCTCTAATGTCAGACTGCCTGGGGCAAAAGGAGTTCCTCTTGCCCCATCCTAATTTGAGTGGTTGCCCAGCTACTATTGCTAGTACCCCCCTTTTGCCCCTGCTTCGCTTGGGCTGACACACTTTCCTTTCCTGGCCCATTGGCTAGTTCAGCAATACTGCCATCCCTCTC
>JAQBZZ010000071.1 GCA_027622595.1 Chloroflexota bacterium | reverse complement strand
TACCCCAGGACATCCCCGGCTTGGAGATGGCCGGTGTGGTCATCGGCGTGGGAGAGCGCGTGACGAGCGTCAAAGAAGGTCAGCGGGTGTTCGGGCTCATCGGCGGTGGCGGCTACGCAACGCGCGTGGCGACCCATGAGCGCATGGTGATGCCGATACCGGAGGGCATGAGCTTCCAGGAAGCCGCTTCCATCCCGGAGGTGTTCTTCACGGCTTACGACGCCTTGTTTACCCATTGTGAGTTGGTGATGGGAGAGACCGCGCTCATCCATGCGGCGGGAAGCGGTATCGGCATCGCTGCCATCCAGCTTGCCAAGAACGCCGGAGCCTTCACCTACGCCACAGCCAGCTCCCCGGACAAGCTTGCTCAAGCGGCGGCCATTGGCCTGGACGTGGGCATCAACTACAAGGAAGAGGACTTTGCAGAGGTCATCAAGGAGCGCACAGGTGGCAGGGGCGTCGATGTGGTGCTGGACGTCATCGGCGCACCGTACTGGGAGCGAAACTTGAACTCCATGGCCATACGAGGTCGCCTGGTCATGGTGGGGTCCATGGGTGGTAGCAAGTTGGAAACCGACCTCCGACTGCTGGGTCCCAAGCGACTCCGCATCCACGGCACCGCCTTACGCAGCAGGCCTATCGAGGAGAAGATCGTGCTGACGCAGCAGATCGCCAAACGCGTGGTGCCGCTGTTCGAGAGCGGTGCGCTGAAGCCCGTAATCGACAGAGTGTTCCCACTGGAGGAGACCGGCGCGGCCCATGCCTACATGGAGGACAATGCTAACTTCGGGAAGATTGTTCTAAGTATGGAGTAGGCAATTGTTGTGTTAATAAAAATTGAATTCCTTCCCACATAAACATACAATAATTTACGATTTGTCGATGTTCGATGCGGGGAGGATGTACGGCTGATGAGAGTATCTGAGTATTACGGGCTTGGTAGAGGGCAGCCCGAAATGGATTGCGTCGATGTGGATGTGGTTGGTGACGTCAAACTGTTTATAGACCCACGTGCATTGAGATTAATGGATTCACAGTGGGGAGACGAGTGTCGTTTTCTACTAAGGGATTTCTTTACCACTGTTCTTGGAGCAATACATGCAGGTGACCAGACTACAGCCCGTAGCCTTTTGGCCATTGCGCGTGAGCCAAATGAAACGCACCTCGGCCTTTCGACTGGCCGTTCTCAAGGCCGAGCACTTGGTAAGCAATCAGCTGAAAAAGTTGCCGGAAAATTGGCAACTAGCGAAGCAGCCCGAACGGGCTTACTAGAGGATTTAGAAGACACTATTCCCATGGTTGAGGGAATTGGGCCAGATATAATTTCAGATATAGCAACAAATGTAATACGGGGACCACTAATTCGGTATACGCAGGCAATGTGCGGAAATTACGGGATAGCCTTAGAAGAAATAGGCTCCGGCCCCATATGGGGTATCGAGCCGAACCAATGGAGTAATTCACATGTACTACAACCGATGGCTGAGGGTGAAAAACTTCTTTTGGTTCCTAAGGGCATAGTTCGGAGGAAGACGGATTATGACCCCGGAGAATATTACCGATGGTATTTGTTGGAACATTTAAGGGGCATAGAGCTATCCGAAAATTCTGAGCTGGTAATTCTGCTTAAGAGCGGTGGCAGACGAGTCAACGTTAAGGATTTGCAAGCGAAGTACGGGACAGGAAAAAGAGCTAGTGTCAGTTTGACTCAGCAATATCCACAAGTGTTGGATCGTTACAGAACAGCAAAGGAAAACCAGATAAGCCCCCCGCTTGAACATGTTGAAATCGCAGAAGTAGCAGGAACGGAATTACCTGCATGGGAAGAACTGCTTCAGGAAGTTTTAATCGTACCCCAAGGAACGAATGGTGCCGATGCCTATCACAAGGCAGTTGAGAAATTATTTTCAGCACTATTTTCAACAGACCTGTCGTTTCCAGAAATCGAATACAACATCCATGATGGCAGAAAACGAATAGACATCAAGTATACAAACGTGGCGGGGGAAGGATTTTTTAAGTGGGTAGGAGACTATGCACCTGCGCCGTATGTGTATGTTGAGTGCAAGAATTATTCAAAGGATTTAGCAAATCCAGAATTAGACCAACTCGCAGGTCGATTTTCTCCACGTCGTGGGAAAATGGGAATCCTTGCATGCCGACATTTGGCTGATAAGGAGCGGTTTCTCCAACGGTGTCATGACACAGCTACTGATGACCGTGGGTACATAATTGCTCTTGATGATGACGACCTAGTGACCCTGGTAGAACAGGCCAAGAACCCTGGCAGAGCGCCTGGTGATTACCCCTTGCTTCGTCAACGCTATGACCAACTAGTAGTATGAGGCATGAAATCAGACTAAGACGGCCTATAGCCCCCCCACCCATGTGAGTAGGTCTTTGCCTACCCGGCCCGCGACCTGGGACTACCTGGAACCCACCGTATCGGGTGACTACACAGACGGCCCTGTCTGATATTCTCATATCGAGACGAGGGCCAGAGGAATCAGGCAGACAAACCGCCCTCAATCCAAACGGGAAGGAGAGGCTTATCAGAAAAATATTCGTAAGCAACCATAGATGGCACTATCCTAGTCTCTCCCCCGTTGGAACAGATACCCCGGATACCCAACGGGGGACGCAGAGAAGCCAAGAGCTTCGCTAACAATAAAAAATAGAGCCGAACGCCTGTTCATGCGTTAACAGACTGGCTTACTCGGGAGTATCCCGACACTGCGAAGCCAACGGCTAGGATAAATAAGGAGAGGGCTCTATTACAGAGCCCTCTTCTTTTGGCGGGGCGTTGTTGTGTGACGCGATGGATGTATACGTATAGTTCCTTGCTCCGACAGGTCATATGGGTGCAGGGCTAAGCCCTGCTAAGGCACCACCATACGACTGACAGCGTCGGCCACGCGGTCGACCTCGTCCTCCGTGTTGAAGAAGGCCAGAGACATGCGGACGTTGGCCGGGTCTGACACTGCGCGGATGGATATCTGCTCATCAGCTTCCAGGGCGTTCACCAGGTCCTTTGGCTCCCAGCCTGCTACAGAGAAGGTGACCAGTCCGGTGCAGCCTGGCCCTTCCAGGGGTGAGGTGATCGACGCGCCGGGGATGGCTGCAAGGGCCGCCTTTGCGCGTGATGCCAACGCCAGACTGTGCTCTTCCGCTTCTCCGACTTTGAGTTGCTCTCGGAAACGAATGGCCTCCCGATACCCCGCCCACAGGGCGTCGTTGGTGGTGGTCAGCTCAAACTTCTGGATGTCCTTGTCCTTGACGGCGAAGTCCTGGTAGCCGTGACCGGACTCGACGGCATGGCCCGAGACCTTCATCGGCTGCACCTGGGGAATCAGCTCCTCGCGGATGTAGAGCGACCCCACGCCGTCAGGGCCCATCATCCACTTGTGACCGGGCATAGCGTAGAAATCCACGCCCAGCTCTCGCAGGTCAAGGTCTATGTGTCCAACACCCTGCGCACCGTCTATCAACGTGAGGATACCCTTGAATCGTGCCAACTCCTGGAGCCGCTCAACGGGCATCCGCAGGCCGGACTTGAACTGCACGTGGCTCATGAACAGCAGCTTGGTGCGAGGGGTTATGGCTGCCTCCACCTTGGCGACGATGCTGTCCTGATCCTCGTCCGGCGCCAGCGGCAGCACCTTGGTCACCGTGCCGTGGCGTCGTTCCAGGTAGTAGCAGGGTACCAGAACGGAGTTGTGCTCCAGGCTGAAGGTGATGACCTCATCGCCGGGCTTCCAATCGAGGCCGTTCATGACGATGTTCTGGCCCTCTGTGGTGTTCTGGGTCAGGGTCAGTTCCAGGGGCGAGACATGGAGGAATTCCGCCAAAGCCTCGCGGAGATCCTGACGAGTCTGCCTGCCGCTCTCCAAGACCTGCGGGCTGGCGGGGCCCAGAGTGCTCTCCACTTCCAGGCGTTT
>JAQBZZ010000070.1 GCA_027622595.1 Chloroflexota bacterium | reverse complement strand
CCTTTTCGTCTTCACTTTCATGTTCGGCGCAGGGTGGGCTATGAACAACCCCATCCGACAGGCTATGGTGGCCAACTCGGTGCCTAGAGAACATATGCTGAACGCCATCGCCATGAATTCCGCAGCATTCCAGGTCACCCGGATCATTGGCCCTACGGCAGGGGGCATCCTCATCGCGACGGTCGGCCCCGCCACCAACTTCTTCATCCAGGCAGGGTCCTTCGTTGGCGTGTTCCTTTTGGTGTTGCCACTACGCATCCCCCAGGAGGACTTCAGCGTCAGCAAGGGACAGTCGTTCTTCACCAATTTCAAGGAAGGCATAGCCTACGCAGCCAAAACCCCGGTCATCATGGCGCTGATCTTCATGGGCATGATCCCCTCCATGTTCCTCATGTCCTTCATCAACGGACTGATGCCGGTATTCGCCTCCGAAATCCTGCATAACCCTGACAAAGGGCTTGGTTACCTCCTTTCTGCCTACGGGGCAGGGGCGCTCATCGGTACGCTCTCTCTAGCCTCATTGGGGAACGTGCAGCACAAGGGCATCATGTTACTGATAGCCGCCATGGGGTCAGGCCTGGCAATGATCGGCTTCTCCTTCACGTCGTCCCTGGTGCTTTCCATGCTCGCCCTGGTAGGCATAGGCGCTACACAGATGTTCTACATGGCCACCAACAACACCCTCATCCAGACCATCGTGCCAGACACCCTCAGAGGGCGAGTGTTAAGCCTGTTCATGCTTGATTTCGCCCTTGTGTCCGTAGGCGCTTTCATGGCTGGCGCAATAGCCAAGAGCTTCGGTATTTCAGAAGGGTTCCTCTTTGGCGGCGTAGTGGCTTTCGTTTTGTTCGTCATCCTTGGCCTGGTGTTCAAGCAACTCCGGGGAAAGTTCTAGTAGTGGGTTAGCCTTCACAGCCGACTATTTGCGCTGATAGACACACCTACCCCAAAGCTGCTAGCGACTTGTTTCACAAACCCTTGACGCTCTTACACCCCCTCCATACAATGAGGCGGGTTTACTCCTCGGATTTTTTATGTAACGAGGTGACTAAACTGCTCATGGACGTTCCAGAGGTTGTAGTCAACCGGCTCCCGCAGTATGTGCGGGCCTTGAGACAGATCCTAGAGGATGGGAGTGAGATCGTAAGTTCTCAGCTTCTTGGTCAGACACTGCAAATGACACCTGCCCAAATCCGCAAGGACCTCAGCTACTTTGGACGCTTCGGCAAACAGGGACGCGGCTACAACGTCCGCTACCTGGTCACGGAGCTCCAAGACATCCTGCAGCTTGACCATGAATGGAATATCGCTGTGGTCGGCGTAGGACGCCTGGGGCGGGCGATCATCAGCTACCCTGGCTTCTCTCCTGAGGGATTCAAGGTGATTGCCGCATTTGACTCAGACTCCCGGCAGGTAGGACAGAGCATTGGTGGCCTCATTGTGCAACCAATGGATGAGCTAGCTGACACAGTACGCCAAAAGGGTATTCAGATAGGCATTGTTGCCGTCCCGGCCGCCCAGGCCAGTGACGTGGTTGAGCGGATCACCAGCTGTGGCATTCGGGCCATCCTGAACTACGCTCCTGTGAACCCCCTTGTGCCACCCGAAGTGAAGGTACGGAACATCGACCCTGTGCTCTCGCTACAGTCCATGACGTACTACTTGCGCTCAGGAGATACTGGTTCAACCAGCAACTAATACCCTCCACCCTTTGCTGAAACATGAAAGAGGCGTCCTTGTTGAGGACGCCTCTTTTGATTGCAAGTGATGTGCCGTTGCTATGAAGTTGGACGTTGCGGTGCTCCTGCTGACGGTGGTATTCCGCGAGATCGACGGCGGCGTCCCACAGTCACCCTCACCTGAGCCCTCCGTAATGAGCCCAGCGCGCGTTCCAGGTCCATATCTGCATCCCTGGACGCGATACGCTCTTCCGCACGCCGTACGGCAATCTCAGCCCTCTCTAGATCGATCTCATCGATACGTTCGGCAGCATCGGCGAGCACTGTGACCTTGTTGTCCAGTACTTCCAGGAACCCGCCAGTGATGACAATAGACTGTTCCTGGCCATCTTGGGTCACCCGGAGCTCACCTGCACGGAGGATTGAGAGTAGTGGAGCATGGTGCGGCAGTATACCCAGCTCTCCAGCTTCACCGGGAGCCACAATGGACTCCACCTGATCAGAGAAAAGCAGCTTCTCTACCGTCACCATTTCAAAGAGCATCGTTGCCATAGCTATTTCCTAGCCCATCTTCTCGGCCGCTTCTCGGGCCTCTTCTATTGCTCCTACCATGTAGAAAGCCTGCTCTGGCAGGTCATCGTGCTTGCCTTCCAGGATTTCGGCAAATCCCCGCACTGTGTCGGCGATGGAAACGTAGCGTCCCTCGCGTCCTGTAAAGACCTCAGCAACGTTCATGGGCTGGGACAGGAACCGCTGAAGCCTGCGGGCACGGCCCACGGTGACCTTGTCCTCTTCAGACAGCTCTTCCACACCCAGGATCGCGATGATGTCCTGGAGGTCCCGATAGCGCTGCAACACTGACTGCACAGCCCTAGCAACCCGGTAGTGCTCCTCACCTACGACCTGGGGATCCAGGATACGTGAGTTGGAAGCCAGCGGGTCCACAGCCGGGTACAGACCCTGCTCTGCAATGGAACGCTCCAGGGAAATGATGGCGTCCAAGTGACCGAACGTTGCCACAATACCGGGGTCTGTATAGTCGTCAGCGGGCACGTAGATGGCCTGCACTGACGTGATGGAGCCCTTCTTGGTGCTGGTGATCCGCTCTTCAAGCTCGCCCATCTCTGTGGACAGGGTGGGCTGGTAGCCTACGGCAGAAGGTAGCCGCCCAAGCAGCGCCGACACTTCCATGCCCGCCAGGATGTATCGATAGATGTTGTCAATGAACAGGAGCACGTCCTGGCCTTCATTGTCCCGGAAGTACTCAGCCATGGTCAGGCCGGTCAGAGCGATTCGAGCGCGCACACCAGGAGACTCGTTCATCTGCCCGAATACCAGGGCAGCGTTGGCCAACACCCCGGATTCCTTCATTTCGTTCCAGAGGTCGTTGCCTTCACGAGAGCGCTCTCCCACGCCAGCAAAGACCGAGAAGCCTTGGTGTACCTTGGCAATGTTATTGATGAGTTCCAGGATGATGACCGTCTTACCTACTCCAGCACCGCCATATGCGCCGATCTTCCCACCTCGAGCGAAGGGAGAGATCAGGTCAATGACTTTAATGCCGGTCTCCAGCATCTGTGTGCTGGTCTCCTGGTCTTCAAAGGCGGGCGGGCTCCGATGAATGGACCATCGCTCCTCGGCTGCCACTTCACCCAGGCCATCCAACGGCTGACCCAGCACGTTGAACAATCTGCCAAGAGTTCCCCGGCCAACGGGAACGGAGATTGGTACACCCTGATCAACAGCTTCCGTACCACGAGCCAAACCCTCCGTAGCGCCCATGGCAAGGCAGCGCACCCAGTTGTTCCCCAGGTGCTGCTGAACCTCCAGCACCAAATTCTCGCCATTAACTTCAACATTGACGGCAGAATAGATGCCGGGAAGTCCCTCAGCAGGGAACTCCACATCCACAACTGTGCCAATGATCTGAACTACGTGTCCAACTGTTCCCAATGCCATGATGTACCTACCTCAACTGGCTTTCGTTTCAAGAGCTACGATTACAGGGTGAGAGCCCCTCCGATGATGTCCAGAAGCTCATTCGTAATTGATTCCTGGCGTACTTTGTTGCCTTCAAGTCTTAGGTCCTTCACCAGCTCCTCGGCGTTGTCCGTGGCGTTTCGCATGGCCACCATCCTCGCCGACTGCTCACTGGCGATGCCTTCCAACACGGCGTGATAGAGCTGCATCTCCACGTAGCGTGGCAGCAGAGCCTCCAGCACGGCCTGGGGATCGGGCTCATAGATGTATCCTACGGGCTGATC
>JAQBZZ010000022.1 GCA_027622595.1 Chloroflexota bacterium | reverse complement strand
TGCCTATGCACAGAGATTCTATACTAGACTATCTGCAGCATGAGAGGTTTCGTGTCCACTATTTACGTCCGACCTCACATCAAGCCCCGACCAGCTTCGTTTGGAGTTTTAGAGTGGATCGTTTGGCTCGCATATTCTGGGGAGATGCCCGCCAAAGGGAGCTTGCAGATGTCGGATCTCCAAGAAGAATCTGAGAAACCCAACCTCCGCCAGATTGCCACGCGCGGAGACTCGCTCGCAATGACGATCAAGGGTAAGGGTTGGAGGAGTTGAGGTGTTGATAGTAACCGCCCTAGATTCCTCACTTCGCTCGGAATGACAGAAGAGTAGTTCGACGGGCTCACAGCGAGCGAATCGGCTTACAAAAGATTGCGCATGGCGGCGATGCGGTCTTCGGCGAGGCGGTCGGCGGCCCGGGCGGTGGTGATGTTTTCTGTACGGGCAATCCGGATGACCTGCCCGACAGTATCGTAGATACGGGCGACTTTTTCTGTGGCCGCTTTCTCGTCGTAGGGCCGGCCCATCTCCAGGGAGATGTTAATGACGCCGCCCGCGTTGATGATGTAGTCGGGGGCGTACAGGATACCCCGTTCCTGCAACATGGCCCCGTGGCGGTCGTCGAGAAGCTGGTTGTTGGCACTTCCGGCCACGACTTTGCAATTGAGACGGGGTATGGTGTCGTCGTTGAGGACGCCGCCGAGGGCACAGGGCGAAAATATATCGCAGTCGACGCCGTATATGGCGGAGGGGTCGTCGACCACCTCAAGGCCCTGCTCACGGGCTCTGTCAAGGGCAGAGGAATTGATGTCGGTGACGATCAGGCGAGCGCCCTCTTCGACGAGGTGCCCTGCGAGATAGGACGCCACTTTGCCGAAGCCCTGTATGGCAACGGTACGGCCAGCCAGGGAGTCGTTGCCCCAGATGTCCATGACGCAGGCCTTCATGCCGCGGTATATCCCGTAGCCGGTCATCTCCGAGGGGTCGCCGCTGCCTCCCAGGTTCACGGGCAGCCCGGTGACGTGTGTTGTTTCTTGTGCGATCCACTCCATGTCCTGGGTGGTGGCACCAACATCCTCGGTGGTGATGTAGCGTCCTCCGAGGGAGTCGACGAAGCGGCCGAACACCCTCATCATGGCCTCGGTCTTGTCCTGCGAGGATGCCATTATCAGGGCCTTGCCACCTCCCAGGTCCAGCCCCGCCGCCGCCGACTTGTATGTCATGCCGCGGGAGAGACGTAGCACGTCCATGAGGGCATCGTCCTCGGTCTTGTGGGGCCAGATACGCACGCCGCCAAGGGCAGGGCCAAGGGTGGTGTTATGGATGGCGATGAAGGCTCGTATACCAACGGCCTTGTCGGTGAAGACGGACAGTTGCTCGTGGCCGTGGGTCTCCATGTATTGGGTGATGTTCATTTTTTCGCCCCTTCAAGTGGCGTTTAGTCAGCAAACCGAGGTTTGGCAGGGTGCATTCTCTGTATAGCCGATTACCCCAGACCCCCGTTCCTTCGCTTCGCTCAGGATGAGCAGGCAGGGCACGCTCCTTCGGCAGGCTCAGGACAGGCTCTGCACTCACAATCAAGGCAGGCTCCGGGATTTCGCCAACACACCTCTATATGCTGACGGTTGACCAGTGTAAATTACTCCCACTCTATGGTGCCAGGGGGCTTGGAGGTGATGTCGTAGACGACGCGGTTGACTTCGGAGACCTCGTTGACGATGCGGTTGGAGATTTTCGCCAGTACGTCGTAGGGGAGACGTGCCCAGTCGGCGGTCATGGCGTCCTCGCTTGTCACGGCGCGTATCGCCACCATATAGCCGTAGGTGCGGAAGTCGCCCATGACACCCACGGTGCGGGTGTCTGTGAGGACTGCGAAGCTCTGCCACAGCTCGTTGTAGAGGTTGGCTTGCTGAATCTCGTCCATAACGATCCAGTCGCACGCACGCAACACCTCCAGCTTCTCCCATGTGACCTCGCCGATGATGCGGATGGCAAGGCCAGGGCCGGGGAAGGGCTGTCGGTAGACCATCTCCTCCGGCAGGTCAAGGGCCAGTCCGGCCTCTCTCACCTCATCCTTGAACAGGTACCGCAGAGGCTCGACCAGGGAGAGGGTCATGTTCTCAGGGAGGCCGCCGACATTGTGGTGGGTCTTTATGGTGGCGGAGGCGTTGCCATCGGAGGACTGGCTCTCGATTACGTCGGGATACAGCGTGCCCTGGGCCAGGAAGTCCACCTGTCCAAGCTGCTCTGCCTGCTTCTCGAACACACGTATGAACTCTTCGCCTATGGCACGGCGCTTCTGCTCTGGGTCTACGACGGCGGCCAACCGGGTCAGAAAGTCCTCGGTGGCATCCACGTAGACCAGCTTCATCTTGAGGTTTCGCTCAACGGTGTCTATCACCTGCTCGGCCTCGCCCTGCCGGAGGAGGCCGTTGTTGACAAAGATGCACGTAAGCTGATCGCCGATGGCCCTGTGGATCAGGGCGGCGGTCACAGTCGAGTCCACTCCTCCCGAAAGTGCGCAGATGACCTTGCCATTGCCAACCTGTGCCTGAATACGGGCGACGCTCTCGTCCACGAAGTTAGTAGGAGTCCATGTGCCCTGGCACTGGCAGACGTGGTACAAAAAATTCTCGATTATCTTCTTGCCGTCCGGGGTGTGCACCACCTCCGGATGGAACTGTAGGCCAAGGACGCCGTTGTCGTTACCCATGACGGCGATAGGGGAGTTGTCGGTATGGGCCAGGGAGCGGAAGCCCGGGGGCAGCTCCTGCACCTGGTCTCCGTGGCTCATCCAGACGGTCATGGAGGAGGGCAGGTCGGCAAAGAGGGGGCTTGTTGCATCGTTCTGATGGAGCGAGGCGTGGCCGTACTCACGCATGTTTCCAGGCACGACTTTGCCACCCAACTGGTGTGCCAGGACCTGCAACCCGTAGCAGATTCCCAGGATGGGAAGCCCGCTTTCATATAGCCAGGCGGGGGCCATAGGAGCGTTTGGATCGTAGACACTGGCGGGGCCCCCGGACAGGATTACTCCACGGGGATTGAGCGGAGCCACCTGCTCCCAGGAGACGCTTGGGGGTACGATCTCGCAGTACACGTTGCACTCCCTGATTCTCCGTGCGATGAGGCGGCTGTACTGGGAGCCGAAGTCGATGACAACCACCGCCTCGCCCTTGCCACTGGGGGTTTCCTGTGCGGCAGGACGCAGGCCCTCTTTTCCCTCGGCGATTTCCAGATAGGTGGAGACCTCTACATCGCCGCTGGTAGATATTCGGTGTGTGGCAGGGTCGTTACTTTGTGAGGTCATTTTCTCGTGGACTGCTTACAAGACCGCGACTCGCCTTTCGATAAGCTGAGAGCCTGTGAAGAGATCACGAACTCGGCACATGGGGCCCCGCCCCAGATTGCACGTCCAGATTTCATCGGGACTCGCGATGACAATTTCCTCAGCAGGGAGTATTTGGGCGCACAGGAGCGTCGCCCCAGATTAGCATTCTGTGTTATACTCCGTCAAGGAAAACCATGCGTAGCCCTCAAGGAATGCAGACCGCTGAAACCCAGGTTGAGAGGGCGGTATCCATTCTTCTGCAGGGAGGGCTTGTAGCCTTTCCCACCGATACACTATATGCACTTGGAGCCAATGCCTTCATCGAGGCGGCGGTACGCCGGGTGTATCAGGTGAAACGCCGACCCACGGATATGGCGTTGCCGTTGCTTCTGTCGAACGCTATGGACATGGAGAAGGTGGCGGTAGATATTCCACAGGCGGCCTGGGACTTGGCCGAACGGTTCTGGCCCGGTGCCCTGACCCTGATCCTACACAAAGGGCCTTCCGTCTCGCCTGTCGTAACGGCTGGTAATGACACTATTGCGGTTCGTGTGCCCAATCATCCCCTGGCCCTGAGGCTCATTGAGGCCGCGGGCGCGCCGTTGACGGGCACCAGCGCCAACAGGTCAGGAGAAAGCGACCCGGTTACTGCCACAGATGTACGTCGCCAGCTTGGAGAAGAAATAGACCTGATACTGGATGGAGGCGCTTGTCCACTGGAGGGGGCCTCCACCATCGTAGACATGACTTCAGATACCCCGCTGATTGTGCGGGACGGGGTCTTATCCATCACTCTGCTGTCACAGGTCTGTCCAGGAATTGCGTTTTGATGCTTAGCAGCAAAAATACCCGCAGTTCTACTTGTTCACGGGGGGAGACGCCACCCCACCAGATTGCCATCCTTCGACAAGCTCAGGATGAGCGGCGTGAGCGCGGCACGACAATGCAAGCCTTGTATTATCCACCTCACTCTGTAACCAGGACACTGGCTAAATGATTAGCTTACCGTCAGTATTCGGCCGCTATAGCGATGGGATAGAGACGGAACTCAAGTCCCTGATCATGGGGCATGGTTCGACAGGCTCACCACGAGCGGAAAGCCTCCCTCTGTACCGGATGATGGCCTATCACATGGGTTGGCTGGATGACCAAGGCGAAGAGGTCAGAATGGAGGGCGGTGAACGCATCCATGCCACGATCTGTATTCTCGTCTGTGAAGCCCTCGGCGGTGAGCTTACGAAGGCATTGCCAGCCGCTGCATCGTTGGAACTGGTTCACAACTTCTCACTCATCCACAACGACATTCAGGACGGCTCGCCAGAGCGGTATCACAGACCCACGGTTTGGTGGGTGTGGGGCCCCGCTCAGGGCATCAACGCCGGAGACGGGATGCACGCTCTGGCACGACTGAGCCTGCTCAGGCAGACCGAGAAGGGGATGCCGTACGAACAGTCACTGAAAGCGGTAGCCACTCTGGACACCGCCTGTCTGCGCCTCTGCGAAGGGCAATACCTTGACCTGACATACCAGGAGCGCGTTGACGTCTCGCAGGATGCCTACTTTCGGATGGTCGAGGGAAAGACGGCCGCTCTCATAAGCTGCGCCGCAGAGCTGGGCGCACAGATGGCCTCCGCCAACGAGGGGGCGGTGCAGGCCATGGCGTTGTATGGACGGAAGCTGGGACTGGCATCGCAGATCCGAGACGATATCCTGGACCTGTGGGGGCCTAAGGATGCCGAGGCACCACTGGAAGGAAACCTCCTCAATAAAAGAAAGTCATTGCCAATCGTGTACGCGATTCGAAACGCCACCGGCCCCGAGAAGCGCGCGCTGGGAGACGTTTACTTCAAGCGGGTGATGGACCCGGAGGATATAGAAAAGGTTGTTGGAGTTTTGGATATGTTAGGGGCCAGGGAGTTTTCCCAGGAGATGGCCGATAACCTGTGCCAGGAGGCCATACAGGCCCTGGATGAGACCGGTTCATCCTCCAATTCTAAGGGGATCGAAGAGCTAGGCAGCCTAGCACGTTTCATGGTGGCCAGGGATTCTTGAATATTACCAATACGCGCTACTCAGGAACGCAGATGCGACTGTGGAGGGGGCAATAGGGACTGAGTTTAATGAACCATAGGTGGCACGCCAAAGGCGTCAGAATGACAGGGGTAAATGTAGGTGGTCTGGTGGGATAACCGTTTAACAAGTTGTGAGGCCAAATGGAAAAGCAGACGGTACGGGACATAGAGGTCGATGGCAAACGGGTGCTGGTGAGGGTGGACTTCAACGTCACTCTGGAGCAGGGGAGAATCAGCGACGATGGCCGCCTTCGCGCCGTCCTCCCCACGATACGGTATTTGCAGGAGCACGGGGCGATGATAATACTCTGCTCCCATCTTGGCAGGCCGGGCGGCAAGGTGGTCGAAGAAATGAGGCTGGCTCCGGTCTGTCAGCGCCTGTCTGAGCTTTTGGAGCAGGATGTGGCCTGCCTGGACGAGTGCGTTGGCCCAAGGGTCGAGGCCGCGGTGAAGGAACTGAAGCAGGGGGGGGTTCTCCTGCTGGAGAACCTCCGTTTTCATCCTGAGGAGGAGCGGAACGACCCCGATTTCGCCAAATCTCTGGCATCCATCGCAGAGGTGTTTGTCGACGATGGGTTCGCCGTTGCACACCGCGCCCACGCATCCACGGAAGGAGTCACTCACTTTCTGCCTTCGGTGGCAGGTTTCCTCATGGAGAGAGAGCTTAACGTCCTTAGTTCAATACTACAGTCCCCGCAACGGCCCCTTGTGGTGGCCCTTGGAGGAGCCAAGATAAGCGAGAAGATCGGCGTCCTTGAGAACTTCCTGGATAAGGTGGATACCCTGCTGATAGGTGGTGGGATGGCTGCCACCTTTCTTAAGGCTAAGGGGTTGCCCGTAGGTGATTCCCTGGTGGAGGATAACCGGCTTGACATAGCAAGAGACTCGATGGAGCGCGCCAGGGAAAATGGCATCTCTCTGCTGATCCCGCTTGACGTGGTCATTGCCGACTCCTTCAGGGCAGATGCCCAGAGCCGCACGGTGGACGTGGAGGATATACCCGATGGATGGCGCATCATGGATATAGGTCATAAGACCCTGGATGTCTTCGGGGCAGAGGTGGCAAAGGGCAAGACAATCCTCTGGAACGGGCCCATGGGGGTCTTCGAGTTCCCTGCCTTCAGCAGAGGCACACGGGAGCTGGCGGCCGCCCTTGGAAGCCTGAATGGAGTCACCACTGTCCTTGGCGGCGGCTCAACGGCTGAGGTGGTCGAGCTGCTTGGCAGCGCAGACCGGAGAACACACGTCTCGACAGGCGGTGGCGCATCGCTGGAATTCCTGGAGGGGAAGACCCTGCCGGGCGTGGCCGCACTGCTGGACAAGGAGGCATAGAGCCATGATAGATTTCCCTCACATTGCAGAAATATGCTCGCCCACCCCCTCCAAGGTCGTGATGCTGGTGGTCGACGGTCTTGGAGGCGCACCCAATCCGGAGACCGGCAGGTCGGAGCTGGAGGTGGCACGAATGCCCAACCTGGACAGACTGGCATCACGCAGCGCCTGCGGCCTCACCACGCCCGTACTGCCCGGCATTACACCAGGGAGCGGGCCCGGACATCTATCGCTATTCGGATACGACCCGGTGAAGTACCTCATCGGCCGTGGCGTACTGGAGGCCCTTGGCATCGACGTGGAATTGCAGGACGGCGACGTGGCAGCGCGGGGCAATTTTTGTACTTTGGACGCACATGGCAAGCTGGTGGACCGCAGGGCGGGGCGAATCCGCTCCCAGGAGAGTATCCCCCTTTGCGAAAAGCTTGACCAGATTGATGTGCCTGGCCTTGAGGTGCGTATCTTCCCGGTGCAGGATTACCGGTTCGTTGCCCTGTTCCGCGGCCAGGGTCTGAGCGAAGACGTGACCGAGACCGATCCGCAAATACTGGATGTCCCGCCAAGGCGGGTGGATGCCCTGAACCCGGGGGCCGAAAAGACCGCCGCCGCCGCCAACGCCCTCATCGAAGGGGCCAGGGAGATATTGGGGGGTCGTGAGAAGGCCAACATGGTGATGTTACGTGGGTTTTCGCAGATGCCGGAGCTGCCGAGCTTCGGTCAGTCGTACAGGCTCAACCCCGCCGCCATTGCCGCCTACCCCATGTACCGCGGCCTCGCCAAGGTCGCAGGCATGACGGTTATCCCCACAGGCCACGATTTCAAGGCCGAGGTGGAGACCCTGCAGCAGCATTACCAGGAGCACGACTTCTTCTACCTTCACTACAAGCCCGCAGACGCGGCCGGCGAGGACGGCAACTTCGATGCAAAGGTGCAGGCACTGGAGGCGCTTGACGAGTTCATTCCCAGTATCCTCGACCTTAACCCCGACGCACTCGTCGTCGCGGGGGATCACGCCACTCCTTCGATACTTGCCGGACACGGCTGGCAGCCTGTGCCACTGCTCATACACTCCAAACTGACGCTTGGGGAGGGAGTGGAGGCCTTTAACGAAAGGGCATGCGCCACAGGCTCGATTGGGAGGATACCAGCCACCCAGGTCATGTTCCTGGCCCTTGCCCACGCAGGCAAGCTAATCAAGTTCGGGCCGTGAGCAGGGCGTGCCCTGCTCCCATACTCGACTATTGTTGCACTGGCGTTGCGGAGGAGAGTTCTGCTTGAACAGTGGATTGAGCAGGTCAACTCACGGTCGGAATAATGAGTGAAATCTTTATGCCTATGTCATTCTGAGGAGCAGAGCGACGAAGAATCTGGGGTGGGGCTCCAACGTCCTAGGATAGCCCCACTGCCCCAGACCCTTCGCGGAGTTTATCCTGAGCCAAGGCGAAGGGCTCAGGGTGACATGTGATTTATCTCTACTTGTTGCACAAGGCTAAGCAGATCAAGGGATGGACTCGGAGTAAGAAGGTGGCTATTGTGGAAGCAGAAAATCCTAGTTGGATTGACCCAAGCGCTGAATGGTCTGGCGACTTAGATTCCTCGCCGCAGGCTCCTCGGAATGACTGGAAAAAATGCTCAGAATGACATTAATAAAGGAGGTCTGATATGCCAACGCCCATCGTCGCTGGAAACTGGAAGATGAACACCACCCTGGCCGAGGCTGTAGCCCTGGCGTCGGAGATGTGCGGCGCGCTTGATGCCGTCGGGGGAGTTGAGAAAGTGGTGTGTCCGCCATTCATCTCGCTGAAGGCCGTGAAGGACGTGGTGGATGGAACCTCGATCAGGATGGGCGCTCAGAACATGCACTACGAGGAGAAGGGGGCCTACACGGGCGAGGTATCGCCGGGGATGCTGACGGGACTGTGCGAGTACGTGATACTGGGCCACTCGGAGCGGCGGCAGTACTTCTGGGAAACGGACGAGGTGATAAACAGAAAGGTAAGGGCTGCACTGGCCGCGGGACTTAAGCCCATCCTATGTGTGGGGGAAGGACTGGAGGAGAGAGAGGCGGGTTGGGCAAAGTCGGTGGTGACGGCACAATTGCACGGAGCGCTAAATTTCGTGACGTCCATCGATACGCTGGCTGTTGCATACGAGCCGATATGGGCCATTGGGACGGGGGTGGCCGCGACCGGTGAGGCCGCGGAGGAGATCATGGGGATCATTCGCAGCACCCTGGCCGAGCTTTACAGCGAAGCCGCTGCTAGGGAGGTGCCTTTGCTGTACGGGGGGAGCGTGACTCCGGACAACGTCGCCGAGTACGCCAGCCAGCCGAATGTGAACGGCGCGCTGGTGGGGGGAGCGAGCCTTGATGCAGCGCGGTTTTCGGACATCGCGCGCGGGATGGCGGCGGGGTAGGGGGGAGAATCAAGACTCACTTTTAGGTCAATGGGAGGCCTACTCTGATGAATTTCTGGCAAGTTTCGGCAGGACAGGGTACCCGCAACTACTCGGATATATTCCTCAAGTTTGGCATTATGCTGATTGGGCGTAGTTCAGCAAGCTTTTCGAAAGGGGCAAAGGTTGGGGATGTAGTTATTTTGAAGAGGCCGCACCACAAAGCATGGCGGATTGTAGCAGCCGGGCATATCACTGGTGAATACGAACAGTTGGAGCAATTTGAAGACGTGGAGGGTTGGAATATCCAGCATTGTCGAAAAGTGGAGTGGGTTTGTCCGCCAATGGACGAAGAGCAACCGGCGAGAAGGAAAGCGATCGATATGAAGGGCCTGGCAATGGGTACTTTCATAAGGGTTAATCAGAAAGACCCAATAGACAGGGCCATGCAATTGCTTGGGGAAGGAGAAAAGCAAGAATCCGAAGAGATTCCTCCGCCTGCCAATAGAATATCTGACGAATACCTTGTGGAGAGCTTAATCGCGAACTGGCTACGTCCCGCCGATGCTGAGACTGTAATACAGGCTATACGGCATGTCCGACGACTAGCTAGCTGGTATGCACGGTACGGACGGGAACTTAGTGAGCATGAGATACGGACGTTCTTGATAGTTCCAGTCCTGCTGGCCCTGGGGTGGTCGGAGCAGAAAATCAAGATTGAATGGAACTATACGGATATCTCTTTGTTTCATGAGGTATTCAAGAAAGGCGCAGAGCCTGATGTCATCTTGGAGTCCAAGCGATTGAGTGCAGGGTTAGGCTACGCTGAAAGGCAGCTGAAAAGGTATGCAGACGAACATCCTAGCTGTCACATACTGGTTGCATCAAACGGCACTCGTTATCAGCTTTACGACAAAAAGGATGACTGTAAGTGGAACCTGAAGAAACACCTAGACGCTTATTTAAACCTGCTAAACCTGAAGGACCGCCATCCTTACCTGACAAATGTAGGTGGCGCACCTGACCTCTTCAAAAGCCTGATGCCAAGGTAGGCGTGTTTGCAACAGCACCCCCATCCCCTCATAGCAATTGTTGGGCCGACGGCGGTTGGCAAGAGCAAGCTGGCCCTGGAGCTGGCCCGGCGGTTTGAGGGTGAGATAATCAACGGCGACAGCCGCCAGGTGTACCGGCACATGGACATCGGCACCGCCAAGCCTTCTGTGCAAGAACGCGCCCTTGTTCCACATCATCTGGTCGACATTGTTGACCCGGACGAGCCATACAGCCTCGCTCTGTACCTGGAACAGGCCCGCAAGGCCGTCCAGGACACCCAGGAACGGGGCAAACTGCCCATCTTGGTTGGCGGCACGGGACAGTACGTCTGGGGCCTTCTGGAAGGGTTCCATGCACCGCAGGTCGCACCCAACCAGTCGCTGAGGGCGCGGCTGGAGGCGCAGGCGGTCGACGAGGGGCAGGAGGCGTTGTGGCAACGGCTCCATGAGGTGGACCCGACAGCGGCATCCCGCATAGACCATCGTAACGTGCGAAGGGTGGTGCGTGCGCTTGAGGTCTTTCATGAAACGGGGATTCCCTTCTCGCAGGCACAAGGTCGAGAGAAACCGCCGTACCGCAGCATGGTCATCGGCCTAACGATGGAGAGACCACGTCTATATGAACGCATCGACCGTCGTGTGGAGGCGATGGCGGCGGGAGGATGGCCTCAGGAGGTGTCGGATCTCCTGGAAAGGGGATACCAGCCAGAGCTACCCTCAATGTCGAGCCTTGGATACCGTGAGATGGCTTCGTATGTGAGAGTGGAATTGCCCCTGGAAGAAGCTGTGGCCCGAATCAAGACCGCGACTCATCGCTTTGCAAGGCATCAGTATGCCTGGTTCCGCCCCGGAGATTCTCGTATAAGCTGGCTGGACGCAGATGCGCAGGAGACGGCAACACGCGCGTTCGATATGGTGGCAGGGCACTATCCTTCGACAAGCTCAGGATGAGCGGGAGGGGCAGCCCCACCAGGTTGCCGCGCTCGGGGACTCGCTCGCAATGACAATTCACCTGCAGGTTTCAAGATGATGTTTTAATAGTTTGTAAGCTCGTGGCGAGCGGGGTAGGGCAGCCTATGGTAGAATTCAGATGATTCAGGAGGTGATTCAATGCTAAGGTTGCTTGCCGGTCTAACCATTGGGATATACTTTGGATTCAACGCCCCAAAATATATCCGGCAGTGCCGAGAGATGTGCGATTGCTACATCGAGGCAGTGCACGACGAGGCCCATAAGAAGGAGTCTGCGTGAGGTTCACCAAGATGCACGGCGCGGGCAACGACTACGTGCTACTGGATGCCCGCGACATGGAGGCCGACTGGTCGGCCCTGGCCAAATCTCTGTGCGACCGTCACATGGGTGTGGGCGCCGACGGCCTGCTCCTGGTCTTGCCGTCTGCGTCGGCAGACGTGCGTATGCGCATGTACAACCCGGATGGCTCGGAGGCGGAGATGTGCGGCAACGGCATCCGCTGTCTTGCCAAGTACGTGCTTGAACGGGACATCGTAGACCGCAAAAAGAGTCCCATAAACATAGAGACCATGTCAGGGATACGCGTCGTTGAGCCAATCTGGTATGACGGCAAGGTCGACCGTGCCCGTGTGGCCATGGGCGAGCCGGAGCTGCGTTCCGAGCGCGTCCCTGTGTCTCTCTCCGAAGATATGGCTGGGGGGCCGGTGCTGGATTATCCCATAGACTTGGACGGTACTGCTTTAGACCTTACATTCGTGTCTATGGGCAATCCCCACGCCGTCGCCTTCATTGAATCGCCCGTGAGCAGGTTTCCGCTTCACCGCATTGGGCCGGAGGTGGAGCGTCATGCGATGTTCCCCAACAAGGTGAATTTTTCCATCGTCAACGTAAAAGAGGGCCGTTGGGTCGTGGCCCGTGTATGGGAACGGGGAGTGGGGGAGACCCTGGCGTGCGGCACCGGGGCCTGCGCAATAGCCGTGGCAAGCCGTCTGCACGGGTACACCGGCGATGAGGTCGACATAACGCTGCCAGGGGGCGTCCTCACGATCTTCTGGGACGGCGTCGGCCAGGTGTACCTTGAAGGGCCTGTGGTGGAGGTCTTCGAGGGCGAATGGATGATATGAGAGACACCATCCTTCGACAAGCTCAGGATGAGCGGGAGGGGGGAGGTCGCCACCCCAGATTCTTCGCTTCGCTCAGAATGACAGTAGGAGCGGTGGTTCGACAGGCTAACCATGAGCGGAAACAGTAGGTGAAGAGTCTATGAAGGTTTCCTTTCCACACGGGACCACCAAGGCCATGGCCCTGGGAAAATTGAAGACTCACAGCTCCAAATTGATCGCAAGATTTGGCTCGGATGTATCCGACCTCCAACAGGAGTGGCAGGAGAACGAGTTGACCGTCTCTTTCAAGGCATTTGGATTTAGTATTCAGGGTAGGGTGGTTGTGGAGGAGAGCACCGTTGAGGTGGAGATAAACCTGCCGCTGCCGGCAAGGCTCATGGAAGGGCGCATTAGAGATAGAGCAGTGCAAGCTATGCAGGAGATTTTTCAACCAGAACTACCAGATAAGGGGCAAAGCGTATGAAGTTCGCCAACCGTATAGAGCAGCTCCCGCCGTATCTTTTTGTGGAGATCAGCCGCAAGATAGCCCAAAAGAGGGCGGAGGGCGCCGACGTTGTCACATTTGCCATCGGCGACCCTGACATACCAACTCCGTCCCACATCCTGAAACGCCTGCACGAGGCGAGCGAGGATCCTCCCAATCACCGTTATCCGGAGTCGGAGGGACTGCCGGAGCTGCGCAGGGCCATTGCCAAGTGGTACGCGGGACGCTTCGGAGTGACCCTTGACCCGGATAAGGAAGTGCTGCCCCTCATCGGCGCCAAGGAGGGCATCGGGCATGCCGCGCTGTGCTTCATAGACCCCGGAGACGTGGCGTTGGTCCCTGACCCCGGCTATCCCGTCTACTCGGTCGGAACCATGTTCGCGGGCGGTGAGTGTCACTGGATGCCATTGGTGGAGGAGAACCAGTGGCTTCCCGACCTGAAGGCCATCCCGTCGGATGTGGCCGACCGAGCCAAGGCCATGTGGATCAACTATCCAAACAACCCAACGGGGGCCATTGCCGGAGAGGGGTTTTTCGAAGAGGTGGTGGCCTTCGCCAAACGGCACGACATCGCAGTGCTCCACGACGCGCCGTACACGGAGGTCGCCTACGACGGCTACAGGCCGATGAGCTTCCTTCAGGTGCCCGGAGCCAAGGATGTGGCCATAGAGTTCCATTCCCTGTCCAAAAGCTACAACATGACGGGCTGGCGCATAGGCATGGCTGTTGGCAACGCCGAGATGATAAATGCACTGATGCGGGTGAAGTCCAACCTTGACTCCGGCATACCCCAGGCCATCCAGTACGCGGCCATAGAGGCCCTGGAAGGCCCTCAGGACTGCATCCAGGAACACAACCGGATATACCAGAGGCGCAGGGACAGGGTGGTGGCGACCCTGAGGCAGATGGGGTTGGAGGTGGCTGTACCCAAGGCCAGTCTCTACGTTTGGGCCAAGCTTCCCACAGGATGGAAGTCGGGGCCTTTCTCTTCGCTGCTAATCGAGGAGAAGGACATCGTAGTGACCCCGGGCGCAGGATACGGCAAACACGGAGAGGGGTACATCCGCCTGTCTCTGACCATCGCCGATGAGCAGCTCGAAAAGGGCCTTGAGCGGCTGTCGTCGTGGCGGATACCCGAGCCACCGGCGAACTAATGGAGGCGAGTGCCACTGGATTTCGTATCAAGCACGGAATGACGGATGGGGCATTGGGGCGGTCGGGAGAGGGCACGCCCTACGGGATGATCCTTCGACAGGCTCAGGCCATAGGCCCGCCGTAGGCAGGATGAGCGGGAGGGGCAGCACCACCAGGTTGCCGCGCTCGGGGACTCGCTCGCAACGACGATGGGAGGTCGGCTCAGGATGAGCGGGGGATAAAGGCGGACTGGATTCCGTATCAAGTACGGAATGACGGATGGGGCCTGGAGGTCCGTTAGTTGCAAAGATGGTTTCACAGCTTATTATTAACGGTGTTTTAGGCTAAGGGAGGTAACAGCCACGCCCAAGACCATCATAAATACGAAGGCCCGCCCGGAAAGGGCCATCCTGGTGGGAGTCGAGATCAAAGGCGCTCCTCACCTGTGGTCAGTAGAGGACTCGCTGGAAGAGCTTGGGCTGCTTGCTCAGACCGCAGGCGCCCAGGTGGTGGTCACCCTCAACCAGCGTCTCGACAGGCGCACCCAAACCTACGTTGGCAAGGGGAAGCTGGATGAGATCAAGGCACTGCAGGACGACGTGCATGCAGACGTGGTGATATTCGATGACGAGCTCACGCCAACGCAGCAGAGGAACCTGGAACAGGCCCTTGATACAAAGGTCATCGACCGCACCGCGCTCATCCTGGACGTGTTTGCAAGGCGCGCCCAGACCCACGAGGGACGGCTTCAGGTGGAACTGGCGCAGCACGAATATCTGCTGCCGCGGCTCGTAGGCCAGTGGTCGCACCTTGAGCGTTTGGGCGGCGGCATAGGCACCCGCGGCCCCGGAGAGACCCAGCTTGAGACCGACCGCCGTCTCATACGCAACAAGATTCAGAAGCTAAAACGGGAGCTTGAACAGGTGCGCCAGCACCGCTCCCTGTACCGTCAGCGCCGTCAACGGCAGGGTGTGCCTGTGGTGTCGCTGGTGGGATACACCAACGCAGGAAAGAGCACTCTCCTCAATGCGCTCAGTCATGCAGGGGTGGTGGCAGAGGACAAGCTGTTTTCCACGCTTGACCCCGTCACAAGGAAGATATCGCTCCCTGATAACAGGTCGTTTTTGCTTACGGATACGGTTGGATTCATCCAGAAGCTGCCACCCACGCTTGTGGCCGCCTTCAGGGCAACCCTGGAGGAGCTTGAGGAGGCCGACGGAATCCTTCATGTCATCGACATAACGCACCAGAACGCACCAGAGCAGGTCCAGGTTGTTAACGATCTCCTGGCCGGTCTCCATCTGGAGGACAAGCCCACCATACTGGTCCTGAACAAGATAGACCTCCTGGCTGACCAGGACATGGGTGAGGAGTACGCCGGATGCCTCAAGACCTCGCTAAGGCAGGACAGGGTTGTGACTGTATCGGCGACCAAGGGATGGGGACTGGACAACCTTCTGAAAAACATCACGGAGCTACTCAACCAGGGACAGGGCAAGGCCAACGACGATTCGCCGGGGTTTTGGGTCTCTGGTTCTTTGTAAAATAGTCTCGATAAACACACAAAAGGAGAGGATTATATGATCCCGGATACAGATGGCCTACCCGCGAGGCCTTTTTTCAGTTGTAGCCCCGAGGGACTTTCCATAGTGGACAGTTCACAAGCAAGCAATCTGCTGCGCGCGGAGTCCATTGAGCCCTGGATGTTTTTTAAGAATGGGGAAAGCAACATCATCGACAGCACACCACGGAAGCTGGCATCCAGGGAAGGACAGCAGATCGCGGTGGAGTGCCAGGGCGGCACGGTGCACATCGACTTTGAGGAAGGAAGGGCGCGGAAGGTCACACCGGACGGAGAGTACGTTTATATGGGAACCCTAGATGAGCGGAACGAGGGAATGGGATATATAGCGGTATCGTAGGGACGGGGGACACTTGATGCATCTTCGCCCTATATATGTTATGTCGAGTTGAGTGCGTGACAATATACGTAAGAAATACGGGCTGTAAGCACTCGACTCGACTTCTGGGTCGAGTTGATGCAAAACTCAGGCCGAAAAGGCCCCGTTGCGTTGACACGTCAGTCAGCTGGCGTATCGACTCAAGCCCCAGGATTCCGACACAGAGGTTAGGGGAAACTTCCAGTGACAAGCAAGACACCCGACAGCACAGACACCCCAAATATCCCGGAAAAGCCCGAAAAGAAGGTGGTACTCCGAGTGGAGAACCTTCATACCTCGTTCTTTACCAGGGACGGAGAGGTAAAGGCCGTCAACGGCGTTAACCTGGGCCTGAAGGAAAACAGCATCCTGGGCGTGGTTGGTGAGAGCGGCTCGGGAAAATCGGTTACTGCCCTCTCCATCCTGCGCCTGATACCCCATCCGGGAAGGATCACACAGGGAGCCGTGTACTTCGATGATCTCAATATCCTGGAGATGGGCGGTGAAAATCTTCGGATGATGCGGGGCAACGATATAGCCATGATCTTCCAGGAGCCCACAACCGCTCTAAATCCATTGATCAACATAGGAACCCATATGGAGGAGGTCATCCAGGCCCATAGCTCCATGTCTAAAAAGGAGGCCCGAGTAAGGGCGATGGAGCTTCTAACAGAGCTGGAGCTACCATCGCCTGCGTACATCCTGAAACTGCACCCGTTCCAGCTCAGCGGCGGTCAGGCACAAAGGGTGATGATTGCGATGGCCGTGGCATGGAACCCGAGGGTCCTCATCGCCGATGAGATCACCTCAAGCCTGGATGTCACCCTACAGGCAGACGTACTCGACCGGCTCAAACGGCTACAGCGAGAGAGACACTCCGCCATCATGCTTATCACTCACGACATGGGGGTCATTGCTCAGGTGGCGGAGGATGTGGCGGTCATGTACGCAGGCGCCGTGATGGAGTACGCGGATACACCGAGCCTGTTCCGCCACCCCTATCATCCCTATACATGGGCGCTTCTCCAGTCGATTCCACGACTGGATGAACCCATGCGCACCCTACAGCCTATACGCGGCTCATCGCCGAACCTCATAGACCCCCCTGATCAGTGTCCCTACCTGCCGCGGTGCCCCAAAGCCTCCAGCGAGTGTCGTCTCAGCCCAAAGCCTCTCCTGAGGGAGATAGACCCGGGGCACTACGTTGCCTGCTACAACGCTATAGAACACGACGATTAAGTAGCTGACGACCCGTGGGTTTGTATCCAGGCTGGCCCACCATAGGAGATTCGAACCTAGGTGCCGAATTAGGTTTCGGTGTGACGATCTATCTTGAAGCAGGTCGAAATCCCGCCCCAGATTCTTCGTCGTCCTTGCTGTACGGGAATGACTTCCTCAGAATGACATTCGGGGCAAAGGGGCCTCCTTCAACCACCCTGTTTGACCACCCTTCGAGCCGAGGAAACACCCGCAAACACTTCCACGAGGAACTCCCCCACCGCAACTTCTGCAATACGGCCCGTCTTGATGGCCAGGTCGGTCTCCAGCAGACCACGGTGCAGGGACTCAAGGGCCGCCACGGAGTAACGTCTCCCCTGCTCTCTAATTTTATTCAGTACCCAGTCGGAGTTCAGTCCAACGCGAGCGCCCATCTGCGCCTGGGGAACCTTTCTAAGCTCCATGTCCTTGACCAGAAGCAGAAGCCTCACCTGGCGTGCCACCATGGACACTATGTAGGAGCCCGTGGCTCCGTCCTCCATAAGATGCCTTATTGTCCGCAGGGCATCTGAATATTTCATTTCCAGTATGGCGTCGACGGCATTGAAGACGCTCATCTCTTTAACAAAGGACACCAGAAGCCGGACGTCTTCATCCTCAACGGTACGACATTTGCAGTACAGAGATAGTTTTTCTATCTCATTGTTGAGAGTCCACAGGTTGCCCCCAACCAGCTCCGCCAGCAGTCGCACACCCTCCCTGGATATGGTGCATTCCATCGACGCGGCCCTCTCCTGTACCCAACGGGTCAACCCTGTGCCGCTGAGAGATGGAAACTCCCTGGCCTGACCCAATGGGGACAACCGGGTCAACAACACGTTGCCTCTTCTTATTGCCCCGTCAAGCAGCACCAGGTCTGTGGAGGGAGGCATGGTGGGTATGTACTCGACAAGGGACAGCCACGATGAGGAGGCGTCCTCCGTCCCCCGGCTCCTTTTGGAAGCAGCCCTGCGGCCCTCGAACAGGGCCAGCATGCCGTCCGCAATTATCAATCGCCGGGATGCGAGGAAGGGCACGGTGTTGCACAGCGCCTGAAGGTGTTGAGGCGAATAGGAGGAAACGTTGGCCCTTGTAAAGTTGGCGTCAAGGACATCAACCGGCCCCACCTGGGCTTTCAGTCGCTCCAGGGCCTCTTGTATGGAGAAATCGTCGCTACCGTAGAAAATATAAAGCATGTACTACTCTGTCGGAGCCTTGCCCAAAAAGTCGGATCCTACCATGTCACTCTGAGCCGAGCGAGGGGTCCGGGACAGCGTGGTTATCCTGAGCACGTTGAAACCCCGCCCCAGATTCTTCGTCGTCCTTGCTGTACGGGAAGGACTTCCTCAGAATGGCATTTTGGGCAAGACCCTCTGGCGGCGCGCATTTCCAAATGCACCCTGTCAAAGTATAATGTAACACTAAGGGTAGACTAACGAAAGACGAGTTTGCAGCCACGAGTAGTTTTAACAATGAGATTGGCTCTCCTGTATCGCCTTGCAATTCCCCTTTTGCTGACCCTGCTGTCAGCTTCCGTCTTCTTCCGCGGGCTGATTCTGGTTGTTCTCGTAATCGCTGTCGCTGGCCTGCTGGCGGCGGCAAGCCGTCTAGCCAGTAAGGCAGGGCAATCCGCCAGGGACAGCAAGAAGTTCATCGATGGCAGCTACACGATAGTGGACGACAATGAGAAGCTATCCAAGTAGTTGGGGCAACAAGGCTCTTTTGTCTTTATTATTTTTGTAAGAATATCTTATTAGGGAAGGCTTCTTCTCATTGGAGAAAGCCATTGCAATTGACCCTGAGTAGCAATGCAGCAAAAAACCATTGGCCGATACGTACTTCTTGAGCGGGTAGGCAGCACCGGCCTGGCCACGGTCTATCGCGCACAGGACCCCAACCAGGAGGGACTCGTGGCCCTGAAGGTGCTGCGCCCCTATATGTGCAACGACGAAGCACTCCTGGAAAAGTTCTCCAGCGTGGTGAAACAGGCGGCCAAACTGAGCCACCCCAACATTCTGCCGGTCTACAGGAAAGAGAATGAGGGAGATATGCACTGGGTGGTGATGCAGTATGCATCCTGGCCCACACTGAGACAGTGGCTCCAGGGACCTATTCCGGCGGCCCAGGCGATGATGATCCTGAGACAGGTGGCTGCGGCTATGGAGGCAGCCCAACTCGAAGGGATACATCATGGAGATATCAAGCCTGGGAATATCTTCCTGGACCCGGAGACGGGACAGGTTGTGTTGAGTGACTTCGGTCTATCCATACTGGGTGAGGGTGCGCCGCCGATCGTACGGACGGCTCTCCGCACACCTCTGCCTACCTACACCGCCCCGGAACGAGGCCGGGGATCTGCCGCCAGCGCTCTCTCCGACATATACTCGCTCGGAACGCTTGCCTACGATATGCTGACAGGCACGGTCCCCTTCAACGCCCTTGACCGCGCTTCGGTCCAAGCAAGGCAGCTCACCGCCGTGCCTCCTCTGCCAAGTCGGGTAAATCAGGATATCCCGCAGCAGCTGGATGCAGTTATCCTCAAGGCCCTGGCTCCTCACCCGGAACTGCGCAATGCGACCGCAGGTGAGTTCATTGCGGCACTGGCAGCGGCAGCGCCCGTACCCGAAGGTGATGTCGCACCATTTAAGATTGAAGACGACCTGGAACCGCAACGTGTGTTTCCAGGCTTCGAGTCTGTGGAAACTGCGCCGCTGGTAGATGATGGCCCTCCGATCGTCTGTACGGTTTGCGGACACAGCAACACTGCGAACGCCATATGGTGCACCGAGTGCTGGGGCGTACTGGACCGTGTGGTAGCCGCGGCCGGCGAAACGGTATATTCATCGACAGAAAGAGAACAAAGGATGAAGAAGTCCGCCAGGATACGTCGGAGCCTCCTTGGCTCGGCTCTGGCTGGGGTGGGCATCGTCCTCGCAGTCCAGTTCCTGAACATCACCCTTCCCCTGCCCGCCCCGTCCTCCGACATAAGTTCCGTGTCAGGCCCCGGAGAGTGGGCCATGATACACAGGAACTTTGAGGGATCAGGCCCCGTCCCAGGAGAGAGCGCCGACATCTCTGGCCGTGCGAAGTGGACATTCGAGACATCTGCCCCGATAGTCTCCGTCCCCGCGGTTAAGGAAGGAAGAGTATATCTCACCACCCACGACAACCGCGTGGTCGCTCTGGATGCGGTCACAGGAGCCCTCATATGGGAGCACGAGACCGTGGCCGCGGTGGATTCATCGCCTGCGGTGGCCGGGAACACGGTCTTCTTCGGCGTCCGGGATAAGAGGGTCATAGCCCTGTATGCCAGCACCGGAGAAACGCGGTGGGAGTTTGTCACGGAGGGAAACCCCACGATAGGTTCGCCTATAGTGAAAGACGGTGTGGTGTACATTGGCTCAGGGGACGGGAATATCTACGCCATTGATGCTTTGACCGGGGAAAAACGCTGGGAACACCCGACTCAGGACTGGATTACCAATTCTCCTGCCCTGTCCGGTAACATTCTGGCGGTATCCTCGTTTGACGGCTGGGTGAGGACGTACGATACGGAAACCGGCAAGAAGCGGTTCTCATTCCGAGGCCTTAACGACCTTGTCATGGGCTCCCCCATCATTATGGGAGAAACAATATATGTCCCCTATCGCAATGGCCTCCTGGTCTCCGTGAACCTGAGGGAAGAGGAAGTGCTTTTCGAGAGCAGATGGTATAGACTCAGGCTTCAGCTATGGCTCTGGGGCATGGCCGACCACCCAGGGCTTCCCAAGGGCGTGAACTGGGTCGCACGGTTGGGCAGCACAATCGACACTACGCCCACGGCCGATGAGGACAGGGTTTACGTCCCCACCCAGGATGGTAAGCTCTTCGCGATAGATAGATTGACAGGAACCCGCCTCTGGGTCTTTAGCTCAGGAACCGATAACCTGTCGACACCCACGCTGGTTGAGAACATGGTGCTTGTGGGTGATAGTCAAGGGGCGCTCCGCGCGGTGGACAAGGACAGCGGCGAAGAGCGGTGGTCGCTGCAAATCGCCAAGGGTCTTACATCCACGCCTGTACTGGCGGGTGGCACTGTATACCTCGCTTCTAAGGACGGAACGCTCTACGCCGTAGAGTGATTTTGGGAATTTGTAAAAAATACATCTACAAGAATATATTTTTACTAAAAATATGAGACATACAAAACAATGGAAATAGGAATTGTCGGCCTCCCAAAATGTGGCAAGACCACTGTGTTCAACGCCCTCAGCAAGGGCTATGCGGACATAGGCCCATTGTCCGCGTCGGCCACAAAGCCAAACCTTGGCATCGCAAAGGTGCTCGACTCCAGGCTGCGGCCGTTGGAGGAGATGTTCCACCCCAAGAAGACGGTGCCTGCGGAGGTCAAATACATCGACTTCCCGAAGGCGCCCGACGGGCCAACAAAGTCCCAGGGGATTGCAGGAGAGTTCCTCAACCTGCTTCAGAGAACGGATGCCCTCCTCCACGTGGTCAGGGCTTTCCAGGACCCATCTGTGCCTCATGTCGAGGGCAAGGTCGATCCACACAGGGACCTGGCTGCCATGGACCTTGAGCTGGCCTTCGCCGACCTGGCTATTCTGGAGCGAAGGGTGGAGCGGCTGGAGAGCGAGCTGAAAAGCGCCAAGACCTCCGAAAGGGAACCAAAGCTGAGGGAGCACGCCGCCCTGGACAGAATAAAGGGCGAACTGGAACGTGAAGTGCCAATACGAGAGCAGCAACTTTCCGATGAGGAAGCCAAGATCCTGGCGAACTTTCAGTTCCTGACCGCAAAGCCGATGCTCATTGTCTGGAACATTGGTGAGGAGGACGTGGCACAGGCGGCAGCCATAGAAGAACAACTCAAGCTCCAGTATTCCAAGCAGGGAGTGGAGATCGTCGCCCTGTGCGGGAAGCTGGAGATGGACCTGGCCGAGATGGATGACGAGGAAGCGGAGGAGTTTCGCAGTGATATGGGGTTGCAGGAGCCCGGACTCCAACGCGCCATCCGCTCGTCGTACCAGCTTCTTGGCCTTGTGTCCTTCTTCACAGTCGGTGCCGACGAGGTGAGGGCCTGGACAATCGATAGGGACATTTCCGCTGTCAAGGCCGCATCGAAAATCCACACGGACATTGAGAGAGGGTTCATCCGCGCCGAGATAATCTCGTACGACCACCTTATACAGTGCGGCAGCCTCGCCGAGGGGAAGAAGAAGGGGCTGCTCCGTCTTGAGGGAAAGACGTACAAGGTGCAGGACGGCGATATCATCAATTTCCTCTTCAACGTCTGATGGTTAGAGGAGGGTTGACGCTCACGTCCTTCGACAGGCTCAGGATGAGCGGGAATTAACAGGGCTACTATGGACTCTCGGGCCAACAGTAGCGGGTCTCCCCTGCCCTCCCGGATTGCTTCGTCGTCCCGATTAGTCGGGACTCCTCGCAATGACAATATGTAAACTCAATTCGGAGATGCCACATTAGTATGGACTCTGAGAACAACAAAGAAGGGTCCGCCCTGCCCGCCCAGATAGCCCTATACATCCACATACCCTTCTGCCAGACCAAGTGCCCTTATTGCGACTTCAACACGTACGCGGGCATTGAGCCACTGATCCCCAGCTACACCAAGGCCCTGACCACGGAGATTCTCCACTGGGGCGCTCTTCTGGGCAGGCCCCGTGTGAGTACCATTTTCTTCGGCGGCGGAACGCCTTCCTATGTGCCAGGGCAGTCCATTGCAGCTTTCCTGGATGCAGCTCGGAGAGCGTTCCAGGTGACATCCGACGCCGAGGTTACTATGGAGGCCAACCCCGGCGATCTATTTGGTGAGGGCGTGGCATCCCTTCCTGGGCTGGGCATCAACCGGCTGAGCATCGGGGTACAGAGCCTGGACGACTCGCTGTTGAAGGTTTTAGGAAGAAGGCATTCGTCGCAGGAGGCCGTCGAGGCCTACGGCGCTGTTCGAAGGGCGGGGTTCGCCAATGTCAGCCTCGACCTGATGTACGGCCTGCCGAATCAGTCGATGGAGCAATGGCGGGACTCTCTGGAGAGGGTGCTTTCGCTGTTGCCTGAGCACCTTTCGCTATACTGCCTCACGCTGGAGGAGGGAACGCCCATGCAACAGCAGGTGCGACTGGGAGAGACGTCCGAGCCAGACCCCGACCTGGCCGCGGATATGTACCTGATGGCGGAAGACCTCCTTGGACAGGCCGGATACGGCCATTACGAGATATCCAACTGGGCAAAGCCCGGCAGGGAGAGCCTCCACAACCTGACCTACTGGCACAACCAGCCCTACCTTGGAGTGGGCCCCGGAGCGCACTCGTACCTGGGCAAGTGGCGGTTCAACAACATCAATTCGCCAAGGGAGTATATTGGACGATTTGGTAATTTCTCCAAGGCTGAAGCTACCGTTGATGCCTTATCGTCTGAGGTCATAAGCCAGGTGCCTACCGTGGGAGACGTGGAGACGATAGAGCAGCCTATGGAGATGGCAGAGACGATGATGCTTGGGCTGAGGCTGTCGGAGGGGATGAGCCTGGACGGTTTTGCATCCCGCTTCGGCAGGTCGCTGTCCTCGGTGTACGGGGAGCAGATACGAGAGCTGACCTCGTTAAAGCTGTTGGAGCAGAGGGACGGCGTGCTGTACCTCACCGAGCATGGGCATTTGCTTGGCAACGAGGTATTTTTGCGTTTCTTTTAGGTTCTTTTGAAAAATGATTGAAAATAATCTGGGTAGTGCTGAAACATCCGCTCACGCCCTTCCCTTCGGCTACGCTCAGGGTAAACTCTCGGCTCAGGATGAGCGAAGCGAAGCATCTAAGGCACATGTAGGTGCAAGGCTCTGGTTTTGGATTCTTCACTGCGTTCAGGATGACCTAGTGCCACCAATAACATTATGGTGCCAGATGCTGTAGGCAAATAGTGGGGCGTAGTGCGGCCTTGGTTTTACAGCGACCAGTTTGCCATCCCTCAACCGTATCTCCTCGAATACCTCTCTCGCCAGTTCCCTTCTTTGCTCCGGTGTGACCCCGGGATGTTGCCACAGAGCCGGCATTTCCATGAGAAGCTTTGCCGCCCTATCCATATCAGGCGTTAGTGCTGCCGATACCTGAGGCTCCATGGTCCTTATTTGCCTGGATAGGCTCTGGTATTCGGATTTGAACTCTTCATCTGTCACGGCGCCCCATAGATGCTGCTTCTTCAGGTTGGCTATGGCCGCCTCGACGCGCCGCTTCTCCAGGGTGTGGTCTGGCCTGGGCCCGTCGTTGACCATGGCTGCGAGTACGGCCGCCTGCCAGCCGTCGTCCAGATGCAGGCAGGAAAGGACCCTCTCTGAGAACTCCTGCTCTACCTTGGGTGCAGCCACCGATAGGGGCTTCGCCCCGCACCTGTGCCAACTGTGGAACATCCTGGGATAACTCCTGGGCTTGGAGACGGTGGATACTCCGTGGTAAGGCTCTCCGCAGTTGTCGCATACCAGCACCCCGGTCAGGGGATAGACCCGGTGGTGTCTGGAGCGCGGGCTGGGCTAAGGAGAGAGAGCCTTCTCATGCCGGACCTCCTGGCACCTGTTCCATAGCGTCATCACCTCCTCCGGCACCTCATGGACTCCTTCTAGCAACTCCTGAAGGGGTGTCCCTTTATGCAAGTGGAATTTGCCGTTGTAGAAGGGGTTGTTCAGCACCCAGCCGATGGAGCCCTCGGCGTTCTGGCCGTGGCAGGCGGAGCACCCGGTGGCGACGAACACATTGTAGCCAGCCTGGAT
>JAQBZZ010000069.1 GCA_027622595.1 Chloroflexota bacterium | reverse complement strand
CTACCACCCCAAAATCTCTCGGGTTTATTAGGCCTCAAAAAGTGTCCAAAATCGCTGACGTCTTACAGACGAGATACGGGAACAGATGCTGGAATCTCTGCAACGTGCTGCGGGACTGAATGGTCACCTGAACGCCTTGCAATCCGATAAAATGAATGGAGCGCATAGAGATCAAGAGCCTTCTCGTCTGGAAATGGAGACCCTAGCCAAGCAGAGTTATGGGCTCGATTCTGCATTGGGTCGGTCAATGTACAAGGGTTACTTGGAGTTTGTTATGCTTCCCCAGAGTGATGAACTCAGATTTGCAAACCAACTTGAACTGCTAGGCGATTTTCTAATAGCCATCAAGGAGATTCCAGGGGCATCGGTGTTGGAGACAGGGGGCTCCGAGAATGGTGGGAACTATATCGTCGTGCATTTTGCCAACGCTGTCTGCCTAGATGATGTACTGAAAAATGTATCGAAGTGGGAAGAGGTGAAGGCGGAAAACGGATTCACAATGCCAAGGGTCCTGCGTGGAAGACCACGACTCGGTAATGGCCTCGGAGTCCTTCAACGGACACGAATTCGCATAACGTTGTAGCTAATCATGGTGCGCTGCTACTACTAAGTGAGCACTAGTTTTGGTCTGCCAGCATCTGGTCCAGAGTTTCCCAGAGGCCATCCACGTCTGAAGGGCCGATGAATTTGGCGATCAATTGCCCCTCGGGATTTATGAAAAACTTTTCGGGGATGCCCCTCACGCCGTAGTCCACCAGGATCGTACCCTTGCTATCAAGGCCGGAAAGGTATGTTATTCCAAAGCGCTGAACGTAGTCCTTGGCGTCGTTCACCCTGTCCCAGACGCTTATTCCAATGAACTCTACGCCTCTGTCCTTGTACTCTTTGTAGACTTGGGCCAGGCCGGGGGCTTCTTCGCGGCATGGGGGGCACCAGGATGCCCAGAAGTCTACCAACACCAATTTACCCTTCAGGTCGCTAAGAGTGATAGTTCCGCCATCCAGAAGATCCAGGGTGAAGTCCGGCGCGGGCCTCTCCTGTATGCTGACCTCTCCGAAATCGTTGTTGACCCCAACTCCTCCGGGGACCCCTCCAGAGCGGGCGAGCGCCCAGCCCAGAAGAGAGAAAAACGCTGTCAGTATGAGTATAGAAAGCCCCAGCGAGACTGATCGTCTGCTCAAAGCTCCGGCCTCTCAGTCTCTTCAATGGTTGAGTCTGAAGGAGGTTCTTTGTCTTCAGAGACGGGTCGGGCAGTCGATGTCTGATCCACGGCCCGTGACGACGGGACCTGCGTACTGAGAAACCGACCCTTCAGTTCACTCCTACGCTGGATGTACTCCTGTTTTCCAAGCTCCCTCCGCTGAAAACTGTCGTCCAGACGGGCTATGGCCTCCACGAGGCCTGCGGTCTCATTGATGCTTGCAAACGAAGAGCTCCTCTTGCGGATGAAGACGTAGGCCAGCAGGGCAAGCAAGGCCATGCCGAATGCCCCCGGAATCACCGCTCTCAAAAAGCTGTCCCCTGATACGGTGTCTTGCCAGCGCCGCCATAACGACGGCTGAGGCAGTCCGACAAACTCCAGTTCTATCTTGGCCCCGACATCCAGGTCGCTGCCCTCCAGGCGTTGGTAGTCTCTCTCTCCAAGGACAAGGCGGTCCATCTCCTGCAGTCCGTTTGCTGTGACCTCGCCAAGGCCGTCCAGGAGGAGGACACGGAAGGTATCGGCCCCAAATGGAAGAGCGTGATCAAATGTCAGCTTGCCTCCCGAATATGACGCGCGGAATGTGTAGGCAATCTCGTAGGTACCCGGTGGCACAGGCGTTGTAATGGCGAAGCCTAGGTTCACCTGTAGTATCTGGCCCCCACGCATGCTGCTCTGCACGTCCAGGTCACTGACCTTAGTGGGCAGAGAAAACCGAAGCAAGTCCATTTGCCCTGCCTGCGTAATGTCGGGTACGAATGTGCGGTCGCCGGTGTTCTCAAGACCAACCAGTTCCAGTGCATTCATGAGTTGGTTATCGGGGTCGGCCGCGTTGACCACCAGCGTATGTGACCTTACCTTCAGCGCCTCTCCGCTGGTGGTGCTTTCGTAGACAACCAGCTCAACAGTTTCAATGAGTAGGGGATAATCGCTCTCATAAGTGTAGGTTGCCCCTGAGTATTCGGTGCTTATGATATATCCAAAACCCTCACCGCCAGGGACTTCCTCGAAGCTGAACCGACCCTCGTTGTCGGTCAATGATTCCCTTGTCTCCAAGCTGTCACCCAGGTTGAACACGTTCAGAGTGACAGTCAGCCCTGGTTGGAGTTCCGCTTCGGCAGTACCATTTTCCAATTGCCCTTCGATGATTATTGACTCTTGGGCATTGGCCGAAATGGGTGCCACTACCAGCGTCATAAGCAGAACCACTCCTAGGAGAGCACTTTTTGCTGTTCTATTCAAGAAGTCTCCTCTTCCGAGGGAGAAGTTGTTATGGGACTGCCTCCGTCTTCGCTCTGGAATTCGCACCTTGGGCAGAGAGCGGCGTTGAGGTCTCTCTCTCCTCCGCACTCACCACAGGTGGTCACTTCCTTCACCGTTCCCCAGGATATGCGTAGCGCCAGGACTTCGTCCTCCATCTCATCGACCAGGTATCTTGATTCATGCAAGAGTAGCTCCTGCTGCCGAAGGAGGGAGGCTGCCTGGAGACGATAGGTCCCCAGCTTTTCGTTATATTCCTCAGGGGGTATGTTACCCAGCTCGTAATCTAGGATGAGTGTCTTTATCTCATCGTATACCTGCTGGCGCTGCCACTGGACACCGTCCCCACGGGAGTCCCCTTGAGAATCCAGTAATGAGGAGGAGCCGGACGTGGTCTGCACCCGTCGTAAGATGGGCCTAGCCAGCAGGGCAATTGACACCAGTGTTATAAGAAGGCCAATCAAATAAGGCAATACTAAAACCTACGCGGAGTACCTGGCTGAAGATATCCGTTCGTGATCATACTAAAGAATTAACTGTTGATGACTCCTGGTTGGGCCACGGCCTCTTCACCAGGTCTGCGGGCATATACGGTTGCCACCGCCCGCTGCGGCCACAGGGCCACTACTACCCCAAGGAGCAGCAGAGGGCCGGCCACCCACATCCACATCACCAGTGGGTTGACGTAAACACGGAATATAGCCCGTCCGTCTTCCAGGAACTCCCCGGGGATGATGTAGAGGTCCTCTACCGGCGTGGACCGTATGGCCGCCTGGGTGGAGGCCATGTTGAAGCTGGGGTAGAAGTCCCGCCTCGGGTAGTACGTCCCCAGGAAGCCATCACCTCGATACACCTGTATCTCCGCCCTCGCCTCTGTCCTGTCCACTCTCTCCACGGCAGAAGCGCCTATGTACTTTATGGTGTATCCTCCCACGTCGGCGCTCTCACCGGGAGACATGACCACGTCTCTCTGGACGTCGTAGAAGGAGGAGCCGGTTATGGCTATGGCCAGCAGCACGATCGCCAGATGGACAATGTATCCACCGTAGCGGGGACGGTTGCCTGCGATGAGCCTGCCGAAGGCAACGGGATAGCTTTCGCCTCTCTTGTGCCTGGATAGCGCTCCCCTCACCCATTCTCTCAATATCCCGGAGACCACCAGGGCGCACATGGCAAAGGCGGTCAGTGCCCACGGCTTGTTGACCCCAACGACCACAAGCAGCACAGCTACTGCTATGGCAGAAACCACGGGCACCATTAGAGCACGACGCAGATTCGACCAGGAGGCGTTTCGCCAGGGCATGAAGGGGGCAACCCCCATCAGGAAGATGAGGATCAGGAAGAGAGGCCCGTTAACCTGGTCATAGAAGGGCGCTCCAACGGTGATGATCTCTCCCTGAACTATGTCGGAAATGATAGGGTAGATGACGCCCCACAGAGTCACAAAGGCTATGGTCAGGAAAAGGAAATTGTTCACCAGGAAGGCCGCCTCCCGGGAGAGGGCCGATTCCAGTGTGCGGGTGCTTTTCAGTCTATCGTACCGGAGGAAGAATATGGCGAATGACGTGATCATGGTGAGTCCCATGAATACCAGGAAGACCCATCCCAATGTGGACTGGCCGAATGAGTGG
>JAQBZZ010000021.1 GCA_027622595.1 Chloroflexota bacterium | reverse complement strand
CACCTTGGCCTTGAACGATGGACTGTGGTTCTTGCGACTCTGCTTCATATCCTGCTCCTCCTTCTCTATCTCTGTCATTCTAGGAGCAGGACACGACCTTAACCACCTGTCCAGTTTTTGGGGTCCACCTCAATCATCTGCCAGATTTTCAAGATATTAGCGAATTCCAGAAATTCGCAGATGAACTCATGACCAATCTTACAAAACGTGAAAGGGGCTGGCTTGTTCTTGATAAACCATACGCTTGGTATCGTATTGAATGCATTGCTACTTTTATATTCCTTGATCCTCCGCCTACTGAAACGAAAGAGCCAATGGGTTTCAAGCAACAAGGATAGAATAGGTCAACTCTAACATGATTGAGGGTTTGCAATGGAAAAGAATAACCTAGGCGAATTACTAAGCCGTCTTAACTTCATCGGAATGTATAAATGGATGCTGCCCCTTCACCTGAGGGGGTGGGTCAACAGTCTTGGTCTTTACGTGCAGAGAAAGGGGAGCGTAGGGGGCGCAGGCAGTCTGAGAAGACTTCAAGGTGGAGGGAAGTTTCGGGGATACCTCGATGTTTGGAGTGATGAGGAAGGTAATGAGCAAATAGGGAAATTCGATAGGCAAGTCTGGGAAAGCCGTTTTGCGCACCTTGTGGAGCCTACTCTTGAGATTGCCAATTTCTTAGTCGATCGCGTAACCTATCACGGTGATCTTGATCCTGCGGGTGAGAATACGTTGAATCATGCCATTCAGCGCTACAAGAGCACTGGGCAATGGCTAGGACTTCCTAGAGTTCCTGACGATGTTAAGTTCAAACACGAAGGAGAGTATGCAAGGGCTAGACAACAAGAGATTTCGGAGAATCGGATAGGCGAAATCTCCTTTTTTGAGAAACGTGTCAGGGCTGATCCGCTTGATCGGCTTGCATGGGTATCTCTACCCCACCTCAATTGTGAAGAAGAGAAATTCAAGGACATGGAAAATGCGCTCAAGATGCAATTGCAAGTTGCTCCACATTTAAGAGCATTCGAAGAGTTAGGGAAGACTTATCTGGCGGCTTTGTCAAACTCAATACTAGGCAAGGGGATTATTATTTGGGGAACCGTACCTTCGAATGTTGGTGCCGCGGAATTGGGCTATGGTATTGAGGAACTCCGCGCCTTGGCTGAGCAGAACTTGTGCAAGGCATATGAATTGAGCGAGGGAGCTGGTTATTATGGGGATGAACATTTCCAAGAAATAATCCTAGCGCGGAAATGTGTAGAGGAATTCTCAGTTGAGGCATTTGAAGAATTTGACAGGTTTGAAAGAAGAGCAAGATTAGGTATTATCGAGTGAATATCCGCTTAGATCTCTCACAAACCCGTTACGCAGTAACCTTATTAGCAGAATCTGCGCGCCGCGAGTTCTTACGGGTGCAGTGCACGCCCTGCCCCCCTAGGCCGTCTTTTTACGGGGGGCTTCCAGGCTCAGTTGGGTTCCCGAGTCGCTGAGGAGAACGGCGGGCTTTTGGCCGCGGATGCAGGCGGCGTCGATGGTGCACTTGCTCACCCCCGTCATCGAGGGCAGTTCGTACATGACATCCAGGAGCGTGTTCTCGATAATCGCTCGCAGCCCACGGGCGCCCGTCTTCTTTTGCAAGGCGTCTTCCGCGGCCGCCTCCAGGGCGTCGTCGCTGAAGGTGAGGGCGACGTGGTCCATGCTGAAAAGGCGCTGGTACTGCTTCACCACGGCATTTTTCGGCTCCGTGAGGATGCGCACCAGGGACTCTTTATCGAGCGAGTCAAGGCTCACCACCAGCGGAAGCCGCCCAACGAACTCCGGTATGAAGCCATAGGCCAGGAGGTCCTCCGGGATGAGGTCTTTCAACACGTTCTCATGGGTTGCATCTTTTCCCGTGGCCTGGGTGGACCGAAAGCCGATGCTCTGGTGTTCCTTTGACACGCGCCCTGCGACTATGCGGTCAAGCCCCTCAAATGCGCCGCCGCAGATGAATAGGATGTTGTCCGTCTTTATCGAAATCAGCTCCTGATGGGGATGCTTCCTCCCCCCCTGAGGCGGAACGCTGGCGGTGCAGCCCTCTATTATCTTCAACAGGGCCTGCTGTACACCCTCCCCGGAAACGTCCCGTGTGATGGATGGATTGGCGCTTTTTCGCCCGATCTTGTCCACTTCGTCGATGTATACGATGCCCCTCTCGGCCCTTGCGATGTCGTAGTCCGCGGCCTGAATCAGCCGCAGGAGGATGTTCTCAACGTCCTCTCCCACGTACCCTGCCTCGGTGACGGAGGTGGCATCGACGATGCAGAAGGGGACATCCAGGATTCGTGCCAGAGTCTGGGCAAGGAGGGTTTTGCCGCAACCTGTAGGCCCGGCCAGGAGCACGTTGGTCTTCTGAAGCTCCACCTCATCCTCGGAGGAGTAGTCGGACCAGATACGCTTGTAGTGGTTGTATACAGCCACCGCCAGGACTCTCTTGGCCCGCTCCTGGCCGATGACGTACTCGTCCAGCTTCTCGAAGATGGTCTTTGGATTCAGGGTAGGAGGCTTTGGGGCGGATACGGCCGCCTCCTGTGTGACGGCTTCCCCGTCTATGATTTCCTGGCACAGAGCGACGCACTGGTCGCATATGAACGCCCGTCCGGGGCCTCCTATTATGCGTTTGACCTGGCTCTGCTCCTTCGAGCAGAAGGAGCAGGTTACAGCGGGCGGGTTTTCAGTGTGATTGGGCATAGACTTTCCTAGAGGTGTCCCTAGGCCGTTTTGGCGGCCTCCTCCGCTGGCGCTTTGGCGAGAATCTCGTCGATGATGCCGTACTCAAGGGCCTGGCCGGCGTTGAGGTAGTAGTCCCTGTCCGTGTCTCTGGCCACTCTGTCGTAGGACTGGCCTGTGTGTCCGGAGATGATTTGACGAATCATGTCCTGCATCCTGAGTATCTCCCTGGCGGCGATCTCGATGTCCGTTGCCTGGCCCTGCGCTCCACCCATCGGCTGATGCATGTGGATGGTGGAGTTGGGCAGTGCGTACCTCTTGCCCTGCGCACCGGCGCAGAGGAGCACCGTACCCATGCTTGCCGCCAGTCCCACACATATGGTGGACACGTCCGGCTTTATCAACTGCATTGTGTCGTAGATGGCCAGCCCGGAACTGATTACGCCACCGGGAGAGTTGATGTACAGGCTGATGTCCTTGTCAGGGTCCTCCCGCTCAAGGAACAGCAGTTGGGCCACTATCAGGTTGGCTACCTGGTCGCCGATGGGCGTACCCAAGAAGATGATCCTCTCCCGAAGTAACAGGGAATATATGTCGAAGGCCCTCTCACCTCGGGCTCCGGTCTCTATGACCATGGGTACTATATTCTCAGGACGTTCAAGCATCTTTTGCTCCTTCTTCTGGTTCGCCTTGTTCTTCTTCAGTAGTTGTCTCCGCGGTTGCAGAGGCCTCAACGGTGACCTCTCCCTTGGCAATACTCGTGAGCCGTTCCAAAACCTTGCGGTTGAGTATTACGTTGCTGATGGATGCTCTGAAATCATCCGAGTCTAGAAGCTGCCTCAGGGACTCGGAATCCGTTGTGGAGGCTCCCGTCATGGTGTTCAGCTCCTCCTCAATTTCCTCCGGACTCACGGCGATGCCCTCCTGCTCTCTGAGGGCGCTCATCACCAGGCCTCTAGTTATGCGCTCGGCGGCTGAGGGCCGAAGCTCTTCCTGAAGCTGCTCGACGCTCTTGCCGACGGTGCTCAGGTAGTCTTCCATCTTCATCTGCTGTCTCTGCATGGCTTCGGCCTGCTCCGACAGGATGTGCTCTATCTCGTGGTCAACCAGCAGAGGCGGCAGTTCCACATGTGCTCCGTCAACCAGGGCCTGGACAGCCTGCTCATGGTAGTGCTGGTCGGCGAGTGTCTGATTGTGTTTGAGCATATCCTCACGGAGCTTGTCCATCAGGGCATCCACCGTCTCCACCTCTATGTTCAAGCTCTTGGCGAACTCATCGTCAAGGGTTGGCAGCTTTCGTTCCTTCACCTCTTTTGCCGTAACTGTGAAATTGCACTCTTTGCCGGCCAGTTCGCCCTGGGGATAGTCCTCCGGGAATGGAAGTGAGAACTCCCGCAACTCGTCTCTGGAGATGCCAACCAGTTGTTCAGCGAACCCTGGCATGGGGTTGTTGGAACCTGCCGTGAGTATATAGTCGACGCCTTCGTCTTCGATTATTACGTTATCCTCTACCTGGCCCTTGACCTCTATAGTGACCATGTCCTCCAACTCGACGGGGCGTTCCACTGGGTCCCAGGTGCCAGCATCACGCAGCAGGGATTCCACGACTTCGTCCAGTGCCTCCTGGGTTGCCTCCACCGGTTCCGGCTCCAGGCGGTACTGACGGTAATCGCCAAGCTCCACAGTGGGTCTTATGGGAACCGTAGCCTCTATGGTCAATGGGTCGTACTGGGTTACTTTGACCCGGGGAGTGGACACCACGTCCAGGCTTTGCTCTTCTATGGCCTTGGCCGTCAATTCAGGTAGGAGAGTCTCCAGGGCGTCCTCCACCATGGCATCCCGCCCCAACTCACGCTCAACAACAGACCTGGGGGCCTTGCCTTTGCGAAACCCCGGGATGCTCACCTGTTGCACCGCTCGACGATAGACCTTGTCCAGGTGTTCCTCCAGTTCTGAAGGTTCCACCTCTATGGTGAGGACTATTTGACTCTGTTCTGGCTCAAGCTGGGATACTTTCAAAAATCGCTCCTGTCACGGCACTGTTCCTAATTATAAACATGCGAGGCCCTATTGTGAAGCATTTCTCGTCACGGGCTGTGTATATTACTCGCTCCTCAAGCGGAGGTGCAGGTCCTTGAGCTGGGCGTCGTCCACCGTGGACGGCGCTCCGAAGAGGGGGTCTGCGGCACTCTGAGTCTTCGGGAACGCTATCACCTCACGGATATTCTCCTCGTCGGTCACCAGCATCACCACGCGGTCTATGCCGCTGGCGAAGCCGCCGTGGGGAGGCGCACCATACTCAAGGGCATCCAGCAGTTGCCCGAATTGGGACTGCATTGCCTCTTTACTGTGACCAAGGAGTCCGAAAATCTTCTCCTGAACATCTCTCCGGTGATTCCGTATACTGCCACCGGCGATCTCCATTCCATTGCATATCAGGTCGTACTGCTTGGCCAATGCGCTGCCCGGGTCTGTGTTCATCAGGCCAATATGCTCGTCCTTTGGAGAGGAAAATGGGTTATGAGGGGAGTCCCACCTGTTCTCCTCTGGTTTCCAGTCCAGGAGGGGGAAATTCAAGACGAAGCCGAATGCCAGGAGGTCAGGGTCGGCCAGTTCCAGGCGGCGACCCATCTCGTGACGAAGCTGGCTCAACACCAGGTCGGCTACACGGGTGGTCCCTGCCACCACCAGCAGCAGGTCACCTCGTTTTGCCCCCAGACGAACGGCCATTTTACGAACCTCTTCCAGAGAAAGGTGACGGGCTACCGCCGACCGTATGTCTTCCTGCCTCAGGTCATCCAAAGAGTTGCTTGGTTCACCATCCAGGGCCACGGTGATGAGGCCGGACGCGCCGCGTTCTTGGGCGAAGCTCGTTAGCTCGTCTAGTTGACGGCGGGTGTAGTTCGCACATCCGGAAGCGACCAACCCCTTGACCACGCCTCCGGAATCGATTGTCTTGCTAAGAACCTGGAACCCGGACTCTGCGGCGATGTCCGAAAGGTCGCTCAACTTCATGCCGAAGCGAAGGTCTGGCTTGTCCGTGCCAAAGCGTGCCATGACATCGCCATAGGAAAGGCGTGGGAAGGGTTTCATCAGCTTTTTGTGAGGAACGATGTTTTCAATCAGGTCGGTGAACAGCTCCTCCATAAGGGCGAGGATGTCCTCCTCCTCCACAAATGCCATCTCAAGGTCAAGCTGTGTGAACTCAGGCTGACGGTCCGCCCGCAGGTCCTCGTCACGGAAGCAACGGGCTATCTGGAAATACCGTTCCACGCCGCCAATGACCAGCAACTGCTTCATCTGCTGCGGCGACTGGGGAAGAGCGTAGAAATGTCCTGGATAGACCCTGCTTGGCACAAGGTAGTCGCGTGCGCCCTCAGGGGTGCTCTTGGTGAGGATCGGGGTCTCCACCTCTATGAACTCGCGCCGGCTTAGGAAGTCCCGAATGAACTTGACCACTTTATGTCTGAAAACCAGGTTGTTCCTGAGTTTGGCTCGTCGCAGGTCAATGTAGCGGTACTTCAGCCGCAGCAGTTCATCGGCCTCAGCGGCCTCTTCCTCCACGCTGAATGGAGGCGTCTTCGATGGGTTGAGGACTTCCAAATCGAGGGCCATCACCTCCACCTCACCGGTGGGGATATTCGTGTTCACCGTGCCTGAAGGACGCTCGCCAACCTTGCCTCTGATGCGGAGCACCCACTCGGCGCGCAGGCTCTGGGCAATGCTATGGGCCTGTGGTGAAACCTCCGGGTTGAACACCACCTGCACAACGCCTTCCGAGTCTCTCAAGTCAATGAAGATGAGGCCACCGTGGTCACGACGGCGGTGTACCCAGCCAGCCAGAGTTACCTCTCTGTCCAGGTTCTCTTTGCGCAGTGCCCCACAGCTAATGGATTTGAGCAAGTCTTCCCCTCTTTTTCGCACCTGAGTAGCTTCGATTATAAGTTAGGCAATTGGGCGTTGCAAGGCTGTTACGAAATCTAGCTACTTCATGAGGGCATTAGCGGTTTTGAATCATCTCAGCTTGACAATGCACTACACCTGAAGTAACATCAAGCGTGGTTGAATTCGAGCTTTGAGAGAGGCCTGTCCATGTTGGGCCGGCCTCTCTTGCTTGTTGGTTAACCGATAAATTGTGGCTGGTGGAGGGTTTAGCCGGTGAGTTACATAAAAGGCCTGTTTTGCAAGGAGTGTGGCCGCGAGTATCCCGCGGAGGCGCTCAACGTCTGTGACTTCTGTTTCGGTCCCCTTGAGGTCAGCTACGACTATGATGCCATCTCCAAGGTAATCAGCCGTGAGAGAATCGCCCAGGGGCCGCGGAGCTTGTGGAGGTATCAAGACCTCCTACCGGCTGATGCCGCAAACGCGGTGGACATCAACGCCGGCTTCACCCCCCTCATCAAGGCCAACAACCTGGCGAAACACCTTGGTCTGGATGAGCTGTACATCAAGAATGATTCTGTAAACCCTTCCTTCTCCTTCAAAGACAGGGTGGTGGCGATAGCCAGCACCAAGGCCGTTGAGTTTGGATTCGATACCCTGGCCTGCGCCTCCACCGGGAACCTGGCTGGCAGCGTTGCGGCCCACGCCGCCAGGGCGGGAATGCGGGCATTCGTTTTTATCCCCGCGGACCTGGAAAGAGGCAAGGTGGTGGGGGCAGCCATATACGGCCCAACCCTGATAGCCGTGGATGGCAGCTATGACGATGTGAACCGTCTGTGCAGCGAACTCTCGGACAATTACAACTGGGCATTCGTCAACATAAATATGAGGCCATACTATGCCGAGGGGAGCAAGACCCTGGGGTACGAAGTGGCCGAACAGCTTGGGTGGAGGGCTCCGGACAACTGCATTGTGCCGGGGGCTTCCGGGTCCCTTTTCACCAAAATCTGGAAGGGCCTTAACGAGTTTTCATCTATGGGACTGATAGACGGTGTGAACACGCACATGTTTCTCGGCCAGGCTCAGGGCTGTTCCCCGATAGTCACGGCCTTTGACGCCCACGACTTCGCAATTCGCCCGGTGAAACCCAATACAATTGCTAAATCCCTGGCCATAGGCAATCCCGCCGATGGTTACTATGCCCTCAAGGTCATAGAGGAGTCCAAGGGTTCGGCCTACGCCGTTCCGGAAGAGGACGTGGTTCAGGGCATCAAGGACCTGGCGGAAATGGAAGGGATATTCACCGAGCCTGCCGGCGGGGTGGTGATAGCGACACTGAAGCACCTGGCCCGGACGGGGCAGATAAAACCCGGGGAAACGACCGTTGCCTTTATCACAGGGAACGGCTACAAGACTCAGGAGGTGGTTGAGGATGTGGCCAAGCCCATCCTGATCAAGCCCACATTCGCCGCCTTTGAAGCGGCGGTAAGTGTGAGGCCGTAAACGGGTTGTGATTTCCAACTCATCTATGGAGGGGGCAGACAATGGCGAAGCGACGGGCCAGATTCACATTCCCTACAGGCCTCATCACACAGCCTGTGATTTTTGACCTTGGGCGTAACTTCCAGCTGGTCACAAATATTCGCAGGGCGGACGTGAGAGAGGACATGGGCTGGGTTATTCTGGAGCTTGACGGGGAAGAAGAGGAGATAGAAAAGGGCCTGGAATGGGTCGTATCTATGGGAGTCAGGGTGGACCCGGTGAGCGGAGATGTGGTTGAAGGCTGATGGACTTGGAGGATACCAGCGCGCGCAGCGCATCTAAAGCAAAAAGGTTATATACTGAACTGAATATCAGAGGGCCCAGGAGGTTTACGAAATGAGTGTAGTGGTTAGAATTCCTACCCCGTTGCGCAGAGTAACCAATGGTCAGGAGAAAGCCTCAGTGGACGGGGATAACCTGATCCAGATCATAGACTCCCTGGAGTCGCAGTATCCCGGCATTAGAGAGCGTCTGTGCGATGAGGCGGGGGACCTGCGCCATTTCGTGAATATCTACATCAACGGTGAGGATGTACGCTTTCTTGAGGGCCTGGAGACCGGCATCAAGACCGGGGACGAGATAAGCATAGTCCCGGCAGTGGCTGGGGGAGCCTGGTAGCGGAATAGGCGAAAAACTTAAAAACTTGTGGAAATGGCTTCGAAGGAGGGTTCACCTTTTTCGGAGCCACTTCTCTTTTTGTGAGCGCCTTACATTCTCATCGGCGATTCTGTACCCGCTGAGAAAACGCTCACTAAACGCATCGAATGTCCCCTCTGCAATGGCATGCCGGGCTTCTTCCATAAGCCGTATCACGAATCTCAGGTTGTGGATGCTTGCCAGACGGTACGCCAGCAGCTCCTTCGCCTTGAAGAGATGGTGCAGGTAGGCCGCTGAAAAGTTCTGACATGTATAGCAGTCGCAACTCTCCTCCACGGGTTTGTCCTGTTCACGAAATGGGACGCTATCCACATTCACCCGTCCGCGGTAGGTGAAGAGGCCGCCGTTGCGGGCCACCCGGGTGGGCAGGGCGCAGTCGAACACGTCCATCCCGCGTCCAACGCACTCCACAAGGTCCTCCGGAGAGCCGACACCCATGAGATAACGTGGCTTGTCGTGCGGCAGCGTTCCGCCCATTAGGGAAGTCATCTGGTACATACCGGCCTTCGGCTCTCCCACGCTCAGTCCGCCAACGGCGTATCCATCGAAGTCCATGGACATCAGGGTGGAGGCGGACTCCAGCCGCAGGTTGGGACTGACACCTCCCTGCACCACTGCGAAGAGTGCCTGCCCTTCCTGGCGATGAGCCTCCTTGCAGCGCAGTGCCCACCTGTGAGTCCTGTCCATGGACTCATGCACCTGAGCTTCTTCCAAGCCATAAGCCGGACACTCATCCAGTACCATAGCGATATCGGCTCCCAGGAGGGCCTGGTATTCCAGCGATATCTCAGGTGATAGAAAATGTTCGCTGCCGTCGACGTGGGAGCGAAAAGTGACGCCCTCTTCGGAGAGCTTTTTAAGACGGCTCAGGCTGAAGGTCTGGAAGCCGCCACTGTCAGTCAAGACTGGGCCGGGCCAGCTCATGAAGTCTTGAATGCCCCCCATCTTGCTGACGATCTCTATGCCTGGCCGCAGCATGAGGTGATACGTGTTGGAGAGCAGCATCGTGGCCCCCAATGCTTTAAGGTCATCGGGGGCAATGGCCTTCACCGAGCCTTGGGTTGCCACGGGCATGAACGCGGGGGTCGCAATCTGGCCGTGGGCCGTGTTCAGCACGCCCACTCTTGCGTGGCCGTCTGTGGCGTTGACCTGGAATCCGAATCTCATAATTGTATAAAGTGTCTGGCAGGCGCAGTAATGTTAGATGAGAAGGCAGCAGCGGGCAAGGGGTAGGGAGGTGGAGAGGGTCTTTCAACTGTCACCCTGAGTCCTTCGGCTTTGCTCAGGATAAATTCCGCGAAGGGTCTGGGGTTGTGGGAAATAGCCCCTCCCCAGATTCTTCGCCCTTCCTGGGAAGGACTCAGAATGACATTTTAGCGGCGATGACAGCTTTGGAACCGGTTTTGGGATGGCTTTTGAAGGACTACGGAGGAAGGGGGGCAAGGTGTTTCTGGCAGGCACAACAATGCTAGATGAGAAGGTGGTGCTGGGCAAGTGGTAGGGAGGAAATAAAAATATCAACCACGCCCCAGTTAGTGTTGACTTTCACTAAGCAAGATATTAACCTATATATGGTTTCTTGAACCATTGGACACTTTGGTAGATTTCAATAGGTTTTTGACAACAAACATGGCGTTGAGCACGCGAACCACATCAAAACGCTGGATGTCCCTGGGAGAGGCTTGCCATCTCCTGGAGGTCAGCGAGTCCACACTCCGACAATGGGCCGATGGCGGACTGATACGTGTTTACAGGACACCCGGAGGCCATCGACGGTTCTCCACGGATGCAGTGAGCGCCCTCATCGGAAAAGGTTCCGAGCCTATCAGGAGCGGCAAGGAACCCCGGTGGACGCATAAGGCGCTACAGAGGGTCAGACGTAGACTGCGGAGCGGCCAGACCTCGACAGAGCACTGGTACCAAATGATGGATGAAAGCTCCAGGTCCCGCATGCGGCTTCTTGGAAGACGCCTTTTGAATATATCAGCAGAATACTCGTCTCAACATCGCCTGCGGGCAGACCTTATTGAGGAAACACATCTCATAGGCGAGGAATACGGGTCTGAGATGAGCAGGCTGGGAGTACCATTGACGGACGCTCTGGAGGCGTTCGTATTCTTCCGCAGTTTTCTATTGGAGGCTGCGCTTGGCGGCATCGTTGGAGCATCGGACGAACCCACGAAGCTGTGGCGTTCCGTAAACCTGCTGGCAGACCAGATGCTTCTATCAATGGCATCCTACTACAACATTGATCCAATCCCAGTCCCAAATACCACCGTGGCTGGGAGAAACTAAGCCGGGAAAATTAAGGAGGTAGAATGGCTTCTCAATCCGAAATGGACTTAACGGATCGCCAGCTTCTAAACATAATTCAGTCGGCGTTCCCTTTGGTAGAGGAGCCGTATCAAGACCTTGGAAAACAGCTGGCAATTTCAGAGGCGGACGTTATAGAACGTATCACGGCTCTGAAGAAATCCAACGTAGTCCGACAGATAAGCGCCATCTTCGATACTCGTCGCCTTGGTTACAAGACTACCCTGGTGGCCATGCGTTTCCCTCCAGAGACTCTGGACCGTAGTGCCAGAGTGATAAACAAGCATCCAGGTGTCAGTCATAATTACGCCCGTAATGGAAACTTCAACCTCTGGTTCACACTGGCGGTCCCTCCCTCCGAGAGCCTGGAGGAGACGATAGCCGACATGGCCGAGCGTACAGGCGCAGAGAGCCATCGCATGATGTCCACCATAAAGTTCTTCAAGATAGGTGTGAACTTTGACATGGTGCAGAATGTCGGCGCCGCACACGAGTACTACAGCCCGGACGGTTACAATAGCTCCAGCAACGATGACTGGAAAAAGGCGGACCCCGTTACAGATTTCGAGATAGAGGCTGTCAGGGAGCTTCAAGAGGACATAACTCTGGATTCACGGCCATTCGATGGCATGAGCAAGCGTTTGAACATAACAACGCAGGAGCTATTCGATATGGCCGCATCCTTCAAGGACCGGGGCATCATGCGACGGTTCAGTGCTGTCCTTCATCACCGCAAAGCTGGCTTCAAGGCCAATGCCATGGCGGTATGGAAAGTGCCGCCTGAGCGCTCCGAAGAGGTGGGCAAGATCATGGCCTCCTCCCCCTGGGTGACCCACTGCTATGAGCGTCCCACATTCCCGGACTGGCCGTATACCCACTTCAGCATGGTACATGCCACTAGCAAAAAGGGATGTGAGGCAGCGATTGAGGAAATCTCAGAATCTACCGGAATCACAGACTACATGATGTTGTACAGCACTCGGGAATACAAGAAGACCAGGGTTCGGTACTTCGCTTAAGTAAGGAGAATAGGACACATGGCCCCATATTACCCCGCGTTCCTGGATGTAAAAGACCGTCTATGCGTAATCATAGGTGGTGGTCAGATAGCCGAGGGGAAAATAGCGTCGCTGTTGGAATGTGGCGCTAAAATCAAGATGATAAGCCCTGAGGTCACCTCTGAAGTGCAGGGGATGGCAGATGCCGACATCCTACGCTTGGAGAAACGCGAGTATCAGGTCGGCGACATGGAAGGCGCTTTCCTGGCTATTGCCGCCACGGATGACACCGATGTAAACCGGCAGATAACGCAGGAAGCAGAGACTAGAAACGTCCTTCTCAACGTAGTGGATATTACTCACCTGTGTACCTTCATCGCACCGTCGGTGGTGAGGAAGGGTGATGTCACAGTGGCGATATCCACCGCTGGTCTCAGCCCTGCCCTGGCAAGAAAGCTACGTGAAGAGCTTGAGGTGAGTCCTATCCTGGACTACGCCGACATGGCTCCCATGCTTTCAGAGGTACGGTTGGAATTGCGCCAGGAGGGAGCAGTGGTACCGGCTGACCACTGGCAGACGTGCCTCAATCAGGAGGTACTGGCGCTGTACCATAGCGACAAGATAGTGGCCAAGAAAACCCTCAAAGAGGCGCTGCTTCAGGGAGTTTCGTCTAAGCTATGAGGTTGTTTGCCCTTGGCCTGAGCCACCGCACTTCTTCCCTTGAGATGAGGGAGAATGTTGCATTGACCAGAGACGAGCTTCCGCAGGCGCTCCAGTCTCTCAATGGCATCCTTGGTGACGTTGTTATAGTATCGACATGCAACCGCACCGAGTTCTACTCCACCGGTCTGGATGGCAGTGTAATTCAGGAGAACTTAACGGACTTCCTGGCCCAGAGGTTCCCGAGGCGGGAGGAGGAGATTTCTCCAAGCCTCTATTTCTATGAGCAGGAAGACGCGGTGAGGCACCTGTTCAGGGTTTCATCCGGTCTCGACTCCCTTATTCTGGGAGAGTCCCAAATCTTGGGCCAGGTTAGAGAGGCCTATAGCGCGTCCGTCACCAATGGTTGTGCTCGCGGCATTATCTCCAAGGTCTTTCATCACGCTCTAAGAGTGGGAAAGAGGGTTCGTCGAGAGACTGGCATCGGCGAAAATGCCCTGTCCATAAGTTCGGCGGCGGTGGAAACGGCCAGACGTATGATGAGCGATATAGCCGAACGTAGAGTTATGGTTATCGGGGCTGGACAGGCAGGCAAGCTGGTCGCAAGGGCCTTTAAGGACAGGGGTGTGCACCAGATGGTGATGGTCAACCGCACCTTGAAACGTGCCCAAGAGGTGGCCGCTGAGCTAGGTGGCGAGGCTACCTCGTTCGAAAACCTTGAAGACCTTCTCGGGACGGTGGACATAGTTGTAAGCTCCACGGACTCTCAGAATATGATTCTGTCCCAGGAAATGGTCGCCAGGGCAACGTCCAAGAGAAACGGAGCGCCCATCTTAATAGTGGACATCGCCGTGCCCAGAGATGCCGACCCTGCCATAGGAAACCTACCTGGTGTAACCCTCCTCAATATGGACGATCTGGAATCGGTCTCTCAAACAAACAGGCGGCAACGAGAGAAAGAGGTAGCCCAGGTAGAGGACATAATCGACGAAGAAGTGTCCAGGTTCCGGGAGTGGTGGGACACCCGCAGGGTGGCTCCAGGGATCGCCCAGCTAAAAGAACACGCTGAGACGCTCCGTCAGCAGGAACTATTGAAGACCCTCAAACAGATGCCACATCTCTCGGAAGAGGACGTTGCCCATATAGAAGTCCTCAGCCGGTCCATCGTAAAGAAGCTATTGCATCACCCCATTGCCACCATCAAGGAAGACCCCAGCTACCTGGATACAACTCAGGAGTTGTTTAAACTGAACGGCAACAAGCCCTGATGGTTGCCGCAATTGTTCTAATTATGGGGGCTGCTAAGGGATACCAGAGAGGGGTAAATCTATGAAGTTAAAAGTAGTTCTGGAATCCAGCGAGGATGGTGGCTACACCGTATATGTGCCATCCTTGCCGGGTTGCATAAGCGAAGGGGACACCAGGGAAGAAGCTCTATCCAATATCCGTGAGGCGATAGAGTTGTATATGGAGCCCATTGAAGACGACACCGCTCGCCAGGGACAGACCGAGGTGGTGGAACTGGCCCTGTGAGTAAGGTTCCAAGCCTCTCCTACAGAGAGATCATTCTAGCCCTTCAGCGGGATGGGTGGGTAGTGGTGAGGCAGCGGGGCAGCCACATAAGACTCAGAAAACGGGAAGGCGACAGGACGCTGAACATCACCGTACCAGCACACAGAGCGGTGAAACCATCCACCCTCAGCCATATATTGAAAGACGCCAGGCTTGATGTGGAACGCTTCCTGGAACTGCTGTGACGTGTTGGAAACTCCATGACGAATGTTGAGAAGTATTAAAAGAATATGACTATGCAGGTCGTGGTGGGGACTCGGGGAAGCCGCTTGGCCCTGGTTCAAACGGAAGCGGTGCTGGCGCGGCTCAAACTCCTGGCCAACCCCATATCTCCAAGAGTGGTGGAGATAAAAAGCTCCGGTGATGCAATGCCGGAAACTCCTCTGGCCAAGCTGGGTAAAGGCATCTTTATCAAAGAACTGGAGATGGCGCTCCTTCAGGGAAAAATAGATATGGCCGTGCACAGCCTTAAGGACCTGCCTGTCGAGATGACGGATGGCCTGACGGTCGTGGTGGTATGCGAGAGGCAGGACCCGCGGGATGTCCTGGTCAATAAGGCCAACACTCCCCTCGCGGAGATGAAGCCTGGGGCCGTCATCGGCACCAGCAGCCCGCGGCGTCTGGCCCAGCTACGAGTACTCAGGGAAGACCTGAAGGTGGAGCCGATTAGAGGGAACGTGGAGACCCGTCTGAACAAGGCTCTTGGTCAGGACTACGATGGAGTTGTGGTGGCCGCCGCAGGTGTGGCCCGGCTTGGTCTTGAGGGCCATATTTCCCAATACTTTGACCCATTTGACATTGTCCCTGAGCCGGGCCAGGGAGCATTGGCCGTAGAGGTACGCTCAGAGAATAGGGAGTTGCTCCACATTCTTTCTCAGATCGAAGACCCACAGACCAGGATAGCCGTCGCCGCCGAACGTGCCTTTGTGGAGGAAATGGGCGGGGGGTGCAAAGTCCCCATCGCCGCCCACGCTTGGCTGGAGGGGAAAATCCTCCACATGGTGGGGATGGTGGCCTCCGAGGACGGCAATCAGATGGTCAAAACCCGTTTGGAATCTGCCAGTGACGAGCCTGGCGAGGCGGGGACTGCCCTTGCGAAGAAGCTGCTGTCCATGGGAGCGATGGATATCCTGAATCTGGGTGCCGACAGTTGAGCGGGCAGGGCAAAGTATACCTGGTTGGCGCTGGCCCCGGCGACCCCGGGCTCATCACCGCCAAGGGGCTGCGATGCCTCCGTGATGCCCAGGTGGTGGTGTATGACCGGCTGGTGAGCCGCCGTCTGTTGGAAGAGGCATCCACAGATGCCGAGATGGTGAATGTGGGCAAGGCCAGGGGCGACCACCAGATGAGGCAGGAGGAGATAAACCAGTTGTTGGTGGAGAAGGCCTTGGAGGGGAAGAGGGTGGTGCGTCTCAAAGGAGGCGATCCCTTTATCTTCGGTCGGGGTGGTGAAGAGGCGGACACACTGGCAGATGCTGGTGTACTCTTTGAGATAGTCCCCGGAATCACCTCAGCCATCGCCGCCGCGGCATATGCAGGCATCCCTCTCACCCATCGCAGGGTATCATCCTACGTCACCATCGTCAGTGGCAGCGAAGAACCTTCCAAAGTGGAGTCCAGCATCGATTGGGAGCGCCTGGCCTCCGGAGTTGGCACACTGGTCGTCCTCATGGGCTGGGAGACCCTGCCAGGCATAGTAGACACCCTTAAGAAGCATGGACTCGACCCAACAACGCCTGTGGCCCTGATACAGTGGGGTACCGAACCGTACCAGCGCACTGTGGTAGGCTCCCTGGACGACATCCTGGAAAGAGGACGACAGGCTTCTCTCACTCCCCCCGTAGTGGCGGTCTTCGGCCAGGTGGTAAAACTTCGAGAAAAAATACACTGGTTCGATGACAAACCCCTGTTTGGCAAACGGGTGCTTGTGCCAAGAACCAGAGACCAGGCAAGTGTCCTCTCACAGCTTCTCATGGACAATGGAGCCGAGCCGCTGGAGATACCGACCATTGAGATAAAGCCGGTGGAGGAAAATAGTCGATTGGACTCGTCTCTCACGTCCATGTCTTACTACGACTGGGTGGTTTTCTCCAGCGCCAACGGAGTGAGAGAGGCCTTCAAGCGATTGGATTATCTGCAATTGGACGCCCGGGCCTTTGGTGGCACGCGGGTATGCGCCATTGGGTCTGCGACCGCCGAAACACTCAGAGAGCGTGGCATCCTTGCGGACTTCAGGCCGCGGGAGTCGGTGTCTGAATCTATAGTGACCGGACTTACAGAAAAAGGAGTCAATGGCAGTTCCATTTTGCTTCTCCGCGCCGAGGCAGGACGCGATATTTTATCCAAGGGCCTGTCCGAAGCCGGCGCTCTGGTGGACGATGTGGCCGCGTACCGGACGGTGATGCCTGAGGAGTCCGGGGAAAAGGTGCAAAGCATCGTGGCGGAAGGCAGGATAGATGTGGTAGCCTTCACCAGTTCCTCGACGGTGACCAATCTTCTGACCCTTTTGGGTGGTGATGCAACTTCTCTCGGTGGAATGACCCTAGCCTGTATCGGCCCCATAACCGCGGAGACCGCCCGGAATGCAGGTCTGACTGTGAATGTGGTGGCCACGGAGTCCACCGTTCCGGGGTTGGTCGATGCCCTGGTAGAGTATTTTTCAACTGCCAGGGGTGAATAGAAAAACAGCTACAAATGTCATTCCGAGTCCTTTCCAAGAAGGACGAGGAATCTCGTGGTGGGCCACCTCCCCACCAGATGCTTCACTTAGTTCAGCATGACAATGCAAACCGCGCACTGTGCAACGAACCTCTGACTCAGGACACTAAAAGGAAATAAAATGACATCTTCCCTCCCTCAATCCGGCTTCCCTCAGTCCAGGCTCAGGCGTCTGCGAGAGTCCAGCGCGATACGCCTCATGACCCAGGAGACGTCCCTCTCCGTCAAGGATTTTGTATACCCTCTGTTTGTTACTCACGGCCGGGATGTCTACGAACCTGTGGAGCCGATGCCTGGTGTGTATCATCTATCTCTGGACAAGCTGGTCGAAGAAGTCTCGGAGATATCCCAGTTGGGCATCCTGTCTGTGCTCCTCTTCGGCCTGCCCGACCATAAGGATGCCCGCGGAACTGAGGCATACGATCCTCACGGGATAATCCAGGAAGCGATACGCGCCATAAAACAAGCAACGCCCCAACTCCTGGTCATGACGGATGTGTGCCTGTGCGAATACACCGACCACGGCCATTGCGGCGTAATCGTAGATGATATGGTGGACAACGACGAGACCCTGGAGCTTCTGGCCAAAGTAGCCCTCTCCCATGCTGAGGCCGGGGCCGACGTGGTAGCGCCCTCTGCTATGATGGACGGGCAGGTCGGGGCTATACGGCGCGCCCTGGACGATGGCGGATACCCCTTGGTTCCCATCATGGCCTACTCTGCCAAATACGCATCGGCCTTCTACGGGCCATTCAGGGCGGCAGCGGACTCCACGCCACAGTTTGGCGACCGCCGCGGTTATCAGATGGAGCCGGCCAACGCGAGGCAGGCCCTTAGAGAGATGGAGATGGACATCCAGGAAGGCGCTGACATGATCATGATCAAGCCTGCTCTGGCATATCTGGACGTCATAGTTCGGGCCAGGCAAGCCTTCAACCATCCCATAGCCGCTTACAACGTCAGCGGTGAGTACTCCATGGTGAAGGGGGCAGCGGCCAATGGCTGGCTGGACGGTCAAGGAGCCATCCTGGAGATTATCACAGCGATAAAGCGGGCCGGTGCCGACATCATTATCTCCTACCACGCTAAGGAGGTGGCACGATGGTTGAACGCCGAGAGGTAAAGGCTACGCGAAGATATCCTTGTGAGTGTGAATAAAAGAGAGTGCAGTCCCTTCGCCGAGAATCTGATAACATGAGCTATAATGACTCCAGAGCATTGGGAGGTGTATTGCCATGAAAATAGAGGTCCTTAACTTGACTGCTACAGAAAAACGGGTACTCCTACTCTTTGACAGTGCTGGACTGTCTCCGGAGGACGAGAAGGTAGACGAATACCTCCATGCAAATGAGCTGGAGCCGAAGCGCCAGTACTCGGAGACAAGGGATGGCAAGGAGTACATAGTCTACTACTTTGGCAACTGCTACCTGGAAGACCACCTTGGCCAGTTATCTGCTTTGGCCGGCGAAGCCCAACCGCAAGCTTAGATTCACCTTGATACCACGTTGGCATCAACAGGATGTTGAAGGGCCGCAGATTCACTTGTGGCTCCTTTTTCCGTTTGCGGTGCTCTGTTCCCGACTGGATTTTCGATAAGAGGGTTGGCAAATGGTAAGCCTCAATAAGACACTCCTCCCAAATACAAATATGAGCGGTGAGCAGGACTCAGCGTGTAAGTACGCCCTCATTTCCACCGTCCAGGGCTGGGTGGGCATCCTGGTCTCCTCGAAGGGCATACGGCGCTTGAGTCTGCCCCAGGAATCACCCTCCATGGCGTGGGAATATCTGGAACCGTTGAAGTGGGCTGGGGCGACTGAAGTTGAATTGGGGTCTTTCCCCGACATTGAGCGACGACTGGAACAATACTTTCGGGGAGAAGAGACGGCCTTCGACGATTCCCTGGATATAGTTGGCACTGCGTTTCAGAAGAGGGCATGGGAGGTCGCCCGTACCATTCCCAGGGGCGAGACCCGTAGCTACGGCTGGATTGCCCGTAGTATGGGGAATCCAGGAGCCGCCCGTGCGGTGGGACAGGCCATGAGGTCTAACCCGGTGCCCATAATCGTGCCGTGCCACAGGGTGATTGGCAGCGATGGTCGAATGTGTGGCTACGGCGGCCCGGATGGTGTTGGCCAGAAACTTGAGTTTCTGGAGATGGAGCGTGGAGGCAATCCGTGACTATCAAAGTGACCATGACCCGTCAAGTCACTCCGGGTCTAGCGTATGAGTTGTACGAGCTTCTGGTGGAGCTGAGAAGCAGGGCGCTCAAGAGACCAGGCTATCTCTCCGGAGAGACCCTGGTCTTGGCGTCCGACCCAGGCTTTCACATGGTCATCAGCAACTGGTCTTCTCTGAGAGAGTGGAGGGACTGGGAGTCTCATACCGAACGGCTGGAAGTGATTCGGAGAATCGACACCCTTCTTACCGCCCCGGCCAAGACCCAGGTATGGTTGGAACGCGGAGAGTCACTCAGTGGGGTATGAAACTAGAACTGTCATAGCATGCCGATGGAGGTTGGCGATAATGAAGAAACCCGTCCCCGCGTTTGTTGCGCTGCTGATGGTTACTGTTTTCCTGGCCGCCTGCGCTGGAGACGCGTCCACGGCTACTCCACCACCGACATCCACATCATCACCCACAGCGACTGCGCCCGCATTCGATGAGAGCGAGCTGGCCGCGGACATTGACGGTGTTCTGGTCAACGGGCCTACCATCACCGACATCAGGTCGCGCTCTGTGACCCTGCTGGCGGAGTCCAACATTGACCTCGTTTGTGCTGTCGCCTATGGCACCACTGCCGACTACGGCCAGCTAGCCACGGATATGGATATGGTCGGCGGCGGTCACAGCGGCCATCACCCGTTGCTCACCGGTCTTGAGCCGGACACCCTCTACCACTACAGGCTAGGTGGCATGGGCCCCGATGGTACGGTGTATCGGAGTGACGACCTCACATTCAGAACGACGACTGAAGACGGCAGCGAAGCACAGAGGCCAACGGGCGATAACCTGCCTCTTTCAGTCGCGGGCGTCAGTAGCAACTTCGGTGGCGGCGATAACGACGGCACCTGGGGAGCGAACAGTGCCGTTGACGGTGACATCAATACCCAGTGGTCAAGCGACGGTGATGGAGATGATGCATGGATCGAACTACGGCTTCCTGAGGAGACATTCGTGACCGCTATCGGGTTCTGGACCCGTACAATGGGTACATCGGCCCAAGTCTACTCATTCCGCGTGGTCACAGACATCGGCGAGTCCTTTGGCCACTTCGAGCTTGACGATGCAGCGGCCGTTCACTACTTCGATGTGGACTTCACGGCGGAGCGACTGCGTTTTGAGGCCATAGATACCAGCGGTGGAAACACCGGAGCCGTTGAGATAGAGGTCTACGGCGAACCGACTATGTAGATTGGAATCGACGTCGTTGCGAGCGAGTGTTGCCAAAGTGGGCCTAACGGGGCAATATCGAGGACTCTTCCCACGTCCGCATTGGTGGTTGCGTTGGCGGGGACTTCTGCATAGCACACCGGATGGACGAGTCCACTTTGGGGAGTCGGTTCGCCCTAGCGTCCTATTTTTCGCTCCTTGCCGTTTGGGAAGTTGGCGTGTGGATGAAGGTGCAAGCTATGGCAAATACGAACATCAAGAGAGCATGACAGTATGGAAGGCACAGAACGCGTCAGCATAAGACGAGGCTTGCTCGTCTCAATAGTAATGAAGGAAGACCAGCGGACCGGAAAACTAACCAAAGGAATCGTTGAAGCCGTTTTGACAAACTCCGCAATTCACCCACATGGCATAAAAGTCCGGTTGGAAAGCGGTCAAGTTGGTCGTGTCAAGAAAATAACAGTGGCGGGGTAGTTTCCTTACATGGCCTTCATAAATATGCAGGGAATATCACTTTCCTATAGTGGTGTTCCCATTTTCGACGGGATCGACTTGACCGTTGAACGAAGAGAAAGGATCGGCCTGGTAGGCAGGAACGGGTCCGGCAAATCAACACTGCTGCGATTGATAGAGGAAAGCGTCAAACCGGACTCAGGCGCAGTTTCAATCCAAAGAGGTACACACTCCGCCTATCTTTCGCAAAAAGTGCCAAATGAGATACCAGGGACTGTGTTTGATGTAGTCACTAGCGGCAGTAGACAATACGCTGATTTAGTCAGAAGACAACGATCTGTCGGACTGCTGAACGAAGACATGCCGCCTCTACCTGAAGAATTGGACCGCATTCACGATACCCTTGAGATGCAGGGAGGGTGGTACAAGAGGGAACAGATCAGCAAAATGCTCTCGCAACTTGGGATGGATTCTGGTCGTGCTTTCAATTCTCTTTCCGCCGGCCTCAAGCGTCAAGTGCTCTTGAAGAGGGCGCTTGTTGGGGAGCCGGAAATCCTCCTGCTTGATGAACCGACCAACCACATGGATATCGATTCCATCAAGGAACTGGAAGATATGATACTTCGGTTTACAGGTGCCTTGATCTTCGTCACCCATGACCGTATGTTTCTGCAGAGAATCGCCACCCGCATCGTGGAAATCGATCGGGGCAGCCTGTTTGATCAGACCTGCGACTATGAGACATTCCTGGAACGGCGCAGCGCCGACCGCGAGGCAGAAGAGACACAAAACGCTCTGTTCGATAAGAAACTGCAACAGGAAGAGCATTGGGTTCGGGGAGGCATCAAGGCGAGACGGACGCGCAACGAGGGTAGGGTGAGAGAGCTAAAGAGAATGCGCGATCTACGCAGCTCAAGACGGGAACGGCCCGGTGCGGTGAAAATGGAAGCCCATGAAGCCGAACGTTCCGGAATGCTGGTGGCAAAGGCGGACAACATCGGTTTCAATTATGGCGATGCACAAATAATCTCAAACTTTTCCACCACGATTCTGAAAGGCGACAGGATTGGCATTCTGGGCCCAAACGGCAGCGGCAAGACAACCCTCTTGCGCACTCTCCTTGGTATGCTGAGTCCTGCAACCGGAACAGTCCGCCTCGGCGTTAATCTGCAAATCAGCTACTTCGACCAACTCCTTGAGCAATTGGACGAGAACAAGACTGTCATAGAAAACGTGGCTGATGGCACGGATACAGTCACCGTCAATGGGAAAAGCCGTCACATAGTCGGCTATTTGCAGGACTTTCTCTTTTCCCCGGATCAAGCCCGATCTCTTGTCTCTGTTCTTTCCGGCGGGGAGCGCAACCGCCTCATGCTCGCCCGCCTTTTCACGCGGCCATCCAATCTCCTTGTCCTGGATGAACCAACCAACGACCTTGATGTAGAGACTCTTGATCTCCTTGAGGACCTCTTGATGAGCTACACAGGAACGATCCTCCTAGTAAGCCATGATAGGACGCTCATCAACAACATCGTGACGAGCACCCTCGTTTTTGAAGGCGATTCCGTCGTGAACGAATACGTTGGCGGGTATGATGACTGGCTGCGACAGCGCCCACAGCAAACAAAACCAGGTAAGGCATCTGTCAAGAAGCAAGCCGCCCCACCGACTCAGGTACACAGCGCAAGGCTGAAACTTGGGTTCAGGCAGCAAAAGGAACTGGACGCACTGCCAGATACCATTGAGGTGCTCGAAAGAGAACAGGATGAGTTGGTTCAAGTCATGGGAGCCCCTGCACTCTACAGGAGGGACAGTGCTGACATCGTTGCAGCGAACGATAGGCTAGAGGTGATAAAGAAGCTGCTGGTCGATACCTACGCCCGTTGGGAAGAACTGGAGCAAGTCCGATCAGATGGCGAAAACAGCAGGGTGTCAAAATAGAGGATGCCAAACAGCACAGCCCTCATGTCAGGGATTTCTTGAATTGAACCCAAATGTCTGACTGGTACTTGTATCTAATAAGATGCCGTGACGGCACCCTCTATACCGGCATCTCCACCGATGTCGATCGACGGTTTGCCCAGCACCAGGGTACGTGGAATGCAGGATCAAAGTACCTCAAAGGTAGGGGGCCTTTGAGGCTGGTCTTCCAAGAGAAACTGGGGTCTAGGAGCCTGGCGTTGAAGGTGGAACGCAGAGTAAAAAGGATGTCAAAGGCAGGGAAAGAGAAGCTGATCGAGGGCAGCGGATATGTTGTCCAAATCATGAACCGTGCGAATTAGGGTACCCTCACAGGTAGTTCAGCACCGTTGACTTGCTAACGCCACGTTCTGGCGCGCCCTGCCATTCAATCAAAGCGCATACCCGTTCTCATGCCTGGCAACGCCAGGGAAAATGAAATTTCTCCAAACAAATCAAACAATCAGTGGCTTAGGCCGTAACCCAGCCCACCACCTCCACGCCCCCTTCTCCTACCATCGCCACCAACTCCTGATGAAGCTCCTGGCAGTACTTGACGGATACGGACGGCAGATCACCTATCACAGTTTTCCCATCGGTCTTGATTCTCAGACCAACGCGGCCCTCTCCGGGATAGTTCATAAGTAGCTTCACCACCTCGCGAAGCATATGCTCGTCGCGGCCCGGGTTGCTGGATTCCTCCAACCTGATCCATAGCTTGCTGGCCGGTGCCGGTGCTGGAGACGGAGACGTGCCGGTCTTCCCATTTGAGGTGTGACTGGAGGCTGGGGCAGAAGCACCGTTCGTGGTGTGAGCCGCCGCTTCCGTAGTGGGCGCTATATCGTCCTCATAATTGGGCTGTCCATCGGCGTCCTCTATCTTGTAGGGCTTGGCATCATCGCAAATGATGGATATTTCATCATCCCGCAGGCGCACCTTGCCAACTATCTCCACGAGGCTTCCCTCATACCACAGGTCCCTGGTTTTATCATAGGCATTGGACCATACCATCACCTCTACATTGCTATCTAACAGGTCCAGGACAACTGCGGCGAATGGCTTTCCGTCTTTGGTGAGTCCGCTCCGGTGCGAAGAGATCTGGCCCACCAGCGTTATTGATTTCCCTGCCATTTCAGGCTCAATATCGGCGAGGGAAATCACGGCATAACCTCTGGCTTTTAAGGCCAACTCAATCCAGGGATCATTCGATATGGACATGCCAAGAAGTTCCTTTTCCCAGGCTATCTTCTCTCTATCCAATACCTCGCCCTCTTCCAGTTCAATGGAATTGATGGGAGCGGATACTGCCTCGCCAAATAAATCGAACATAGTGGTCTGTCCTGATCCTTTCAACCGTGCTTCTCTCTGAGCCAGGGATGTGATCCGCTCCACGCTGGCCAGCAGCGAACCCCGGTCGCCCAGGGAGTCCAGAGCACCCACCTTGATGAGGCTCTCCATGGAGCGTCGGTTAATGCTGCCAAGGTCTGCCCGCCGGCAGAGGTCCTCCACGGAACGATACGGGCCATTCTCCTTGCGCTCCTCCACCAGGGGCATAACGGCCATAGACCCCACGTTCTTCACAGAGGCCAACCCAAATCTGATGGCGGGTTTTCCATCTGAGCTCACGTCTATGGAGAAGTCCGCCTCGCTGCGGTTCAGGTCCGGGGGGAGCACCGGTATGCCAAGCCGCCGACACTCGTTGCCGTCGATTGCTATCTTGTCTCCCTGGCCTGTGTGGGCGTTCATCACTGCTGCCAGATACTCCTCCGGGTAGTTGGCCTTGAAGTACGCGGTCCAGTAGGCAATCATCGCGTAGCTCACACTGTGTGCCTTGTTGAAGGCATACCCTGCGAATGGCTCCACCAGCTGAAATACCTCTTCCGAAAGTTCTCTGGAGAACCCATTTTTAATGGCACCCTCTACGAACTTCTCTTTTTCCTGCTGCATGACTTCAAGGATTTTCTTGCCCATGGCCTTACGGACAATGTCGGCCTCGCCAAGGGAGTAGCCTGCGAAGGCCTGGGCTATGAGGAGCACCTGATCCTGGTACACTATCACGCCGTAGGTTTCCTCCAGGATGTCCTTTAGGGCGGGATGAGGATAACGTATAAGCGAATTGTCGTATTTGGCGTTGATGAAGGTATCGATGTGTTCCATGGGGCCCGGACGGTACAGGGCTATCATGGCTGACACATCGCCCAGGGACGAGGGTTTCAGCTTCTGAATATACCGCCGCATGCCGGAGCCCTCTAGCTGGAACACCCCTGTGGTCTCGCCGGAGGAAAGGAGGTCAAATGTGGGCTTGTCGTCAAGAGGTATTTGGTGCAAGTCCAACTGCACCCCTCTGCGTTGGGCCACCGTGCGTTTGGCCTGTGCCAGGATAGTCAGATTGGTAAGGCCAAGGAAGTCCATTTTGAGGAGGCCCAGCTTGGCGATGGGTTCCATCGGGAACTGCGTCATGGCCATGTCCCCGGAGGAATCTCCGCGAATCGGACGTTGCAGAGGGAGGTACTCCGCCAAAGGTTCCTTGGTGATTACAACCCCGGCGGCATGGGTGCTGGCATGGCGCACCACTCCCTCCAGGTGGCGGGCTGTATCTACCAGGTTCTTCGAGGCCGCCTCCGTTTCGTAGACATCCTTAAGCTCAGAACTGGCCTCCAGTGCCTCGTCCAGGGAGTGGACCCTGAGAGGGATCAGTTTGGCAACCCTATCCACATCTGAGTAGGCCATTCCAAGGGCGCGGCCCGTGTCACGGATGGCCGCCTTGGCTCCAAGTGTACCGAAGGTGATGATCTGGGCAACGTGGTCGCCGCCGTACTTATGCCTTACGTAGGCTATCACCTCTTCCCTGCGGTCATCCTGAAAGTCCATGTCTATATCCGGCATCTCATGGCGTTCCAGGTTCAGGAAGCGCTCGAAAACCAGGCGGTATTGAAGGGGATCTATGTCCGTGACCCCCAGGCAGTAGAGCACAATGCTGGCGGCGGCGCTGCCTCTAACACCGAAAAGGATATTGTTATCGCGGGTAAATGCAGCTATGTCCCATACCACCAGCATGTAGTTGTCGAACTGGGTCTTACTAATTACGTCCAACTCATAGGCCAGACGCTGCTGCACCTCTGGTGACGGGTTTTCGTAGCGTTTTCTGAGGCCCTCCTGGCAGAGATTGGACAGGTATTCTGCAGAATTCATTCCATCTGGCGGCTTGTATTCGGGTAGGCGCATCTGGCTGAAGTCCAGTTCCAGGTTGCACATATCGGCAATCCGTTGCGTGTTGGCGATGGCCTCAGGTTGATCGGAGAACAGGTCGTCCATGTCCTGTGAACTCTTGAGGAAATAGGAGTCGTCAGACATCTTGAGCCGCTTATCGTCGTGGATGTTTGTGTTGGTATGGATGCATATCAGAATGTCCTGGTAGGGGGCGTCTTCTTTATGGACGTAGTGGCAGTCGTTCGTGGCAACCAGCGGAATGCCCGTCTCAAGGCTCAGCTCCAGAAGGGCGTCATTGATCCTGTTCAGATCCGGAATATTCTCGTGGCGCTGCAACTCAAGGAAGAAGTCGTCAAAGGTGTCCCTGTACCATAGGGCGGTCTCTTTAGCTTCTTGCGTACGTCCCTCCAGGATTAGACGTGGAACCTCGGCAGATGGACACCCCGAAAGAGCTATCAGCCCTCCGCCGTACTCCCGCAAAAGCTCTTTATCGACGCGTGGCTTGTAGTAGAAGCCCTCAAGGTGTGATTTAGACGAGAGTTGGATGAGGTTGTGATATCCCTCCATGTTACGTGCCAGCAGGAGCAGGTGGTACGGGCTTTTGTCCGCCGGGACCCTGCTATGACGGCTCTCCGGGGCAAGGTAGGTTTCCAGGCCGATAATGGGCTTGATGCCCGCCTCTTTGCACGCCGTGTAGAACTCTATAGCCCCGTAAAGCCCGCCGTGGTCGGTGATGGCCAGCGACTCCATGCCCAACTCTTGAGCGCGCTGCACCATTGGCTCAATCCGGCTGAGGCCGTCCAAAAGGCTATATTCGGTGTGATTATGAAGATGAGTAAACAATATGTCCCCAGAGAGATACTGTCCAAATTATAGCATCGGCGAAGCCATGAAGCACAAGATGTTGTGGTGGAATTTTGCCTGCAAATTTAGCCCAATCCCTTCAGACCTGCTCGGAATGCCAATAGCTTGCTCACGTGGAAGAAAGCAGAAGCTCATTTCCTACGGGTCACTCGAAGGGCGATGGGAGAATCTCAAGGAAGTTCCTAGTGTGGTGTTACAATAACGGCTTTACAAAGAGCGACCTTTTCCAAGATAGCGTCCACCATCTTGG
>JAQBZZ010000020.1 GCA_027622595.1 Chloroflexota bacterium | reverse complement strand
CTGGGTTCCACATAAACCCAATCGTAGCATACGCCGAGTGCATTGTAAAGACATAACGGTAACACTACATTAGATTACATCCAGGCTGTGGGGCGGTATGGCGGACATGCGTCGTACATCCGGCGTATTGGTGCTCTTGGGTCAGGACTATCTTCCTTTGTAGTCTGGCGGGCGCTTCTCAAGGAAGGAGCGAATGGCCTCTAGCGCATCCTCGCTGTCTCCAAGGGGGATGTTTGCGTCGTTCTCCTTCTTGAGTATGGCCAGCAAGTCTTCGTCGTGGTCATAGAGCAACTCTTTTGTGGAGCGGACGCATATAGGGGGGTTGGAGGCGATGTCGCTGGCCAGGGCCATCGCCTCTTCCATCAGCTTGTCAGCAGGGACAACTCTGTTCACCAGTCCCTTTCCCAATGCCCAGTTGGCGTCGTAGATGTTGCCGGTCAGAGCCATCTCCATGGCAACGCCAAGTCCCACCAGCCGCGGCAGTGTGTAGGACAACCCCGCATCAGGAACAAGGGAGCGCTTGACGAAAATTGATGAGAAACTGGCTTCCTCAGAGGCGATTCGAATATCGCTGGCCAAGGCAATCGACAGCCCGGCCCCCGCTGCTACACCGTTCACGGCCGCTATGACCGGCTGGTTATTGCGGCGTATACGGGAACTCAGTGCTGTGATGCCCGTACCAGGGGCGGCAGTAGAAGGAGTCAGGCGACCTACTGCTAACTCGTTGACATCGGCTCCGGAGCAAAAACCGCGGCCTGCACCGGTCAATATGACAACGCGTATGTCATCTTCGTTAGACAACTCATCGAGCACAGAGTGAAGCTCTGCGGTCATCAGGGAGTTGAGAGCGTTCAATTTCTCCGGCCTGTCCAAGGTAATCGTAGCTATATGGCCGGTGCACTCAGACTTCAGCAGTTCATAACGACGAATCGCCATGTTGGCTTACCTCCTCCCGAAGTAGGCAGCAGTTCTCCACGAGATACAAAGAAAACAACCCGCACCGACGGGGCTGAATAAGCCCGCACCAGTACAGGAAATGCCGACTATCCGAGATCAGCCTCTACGGGGACTAGCATTCTAGACAACCATCTTTCCACTACCCGAAGCTAGCCACCCGTAAACAGAAGCAACTACCCGAAAAGCTACCAAGTAGCCCTTCAAGTTATTGGACGGTAACAAAGGACGCCTCCTATGCCAGATATGGTAATCGGCGTCCTTCGTTACAGCTTACAGCCTAGGCTTTGCCTATTCTGAACATCTTTGTGCTGCAAGTCGGGCACGTGCCCTGGGTCGCCGGACGGCCATTCTTCATGGTGATGGACTGAGTGTTGCTCATCTCTCTCTGAGACCTGCACTTCACGCAATAACCCTGCATGGGTCACCTCCGTGTCTAAGTTGTGCCTACTGTACCACATAAATATGACTTAGTCAGCACTCTGAGGCACGTCTTTTAGGTTATTTATGGGTTCTGGAGAGGCAGGCAGCAGTTTTGTCCAGGGTATTGTGCCTGAGGTGACATACGGGGATGACCAGTTCAGGTATATCTGAGGAGAGCCGTATTTGTGCTGGAAATCGATTTTCATAGGATGGAAGCCGGCTTCCAAGAAGACATTACTACTGCGAGAAGTGTGAGGTGTGATCTTATCAGCGGTTATGCCCGGGTTTTCTATTACCATAGTCCCATCTATGAATAGGGCGGCAGGGCCGCTTGAGTCCAGTGTGAAGTTGTAAGTCGCCCCAATGTCGATCTGTAGATTACCTTCCCACTGAATGCGAAACTCCCCGAGAAAAGGCCGATCATGGTAGAAGAAGAAAATCATGGGGTCTATCTGCTGGAACATTCCAGGTTGTTCTGGATAGCCTGGAGGAAAGTAGGTTCCCAGCAGACCGTGAGACTCCACATTGCGGTACAGATTCGTAGACCCTATGACTGCCTGTTGACCTTGTGGGGGTTCCCAGGAAAGACGTGTTCTTCCCCCTGTTTCCTGCACCTCATCCTTGACTACGAGAGCGTGGTTTCCTATTGCAAGAGGAAGGTGGACATCGCCGGGGCCATCCAGTACTGGAGAACCATCCAGGTAGAGACGTGCTTCGGGTGAGCCCTCCAGTATCAAGGTGTAATCTCCGTATTCGGGAACATAGAGTATCCCTGTCCACTCGGCAGCAAAGGGAACACTCGGAGTATTCACATCTTCCCAGACGACGTCTAACCGCGGTACTCCCATCTCCTCCACGGCCTGTGAAATGGTTCCCAGTGGAGTGAGTCGTAGTACAAGCCCTTGAACGTTAGCAATGTCGTCTTTATCCAATTCCACGGTATATACCAGCGGCTGCCTTGGCCCCTGTCCGAAATCCATCTGGGAGAAGTCCGCTTCAGGGTAAAACTCCTTGATCCTGTCAAAATATTTCTCCTGGTTGCCGTCCAGGAACATCAGTGCACCTTCGCCTTGCACGGAAGATGGCGGATGTCTGGCAGGCTCATACGTCGAAATACGGGGCCCATCGGGCACAAGGAAGGTAATTACCGGAGACGCTGGCAGGAAAGGGGCCATCTGGACATCGTAGTTCTTGGATGGAAGCTCCAGCAGACGGTAGGCTATGGTGGTCTGGCTTGGATCAAAGGAGGCCCACACTTCGTAGCTGTTCCGCTGAAGGTGAAAATAGGTATGGAAATTGTCGTAGGCGATGGCTGCCAGTCCAACGATCAAAGCAATGCCCAACAGTATTCCAGCGTATCGAGGGGCCAAAGGCGTTAGTGCCTTTCCCACAGTTGCAACCCCTACACCCGCAAATAGATAGGCCACAGGCAACGACCCTATGGCGCGGAGGGTGTTGGGCGCCTCGAATGGCAGGGTGACCATGCCGGGCAACAGCGCAAAGAAGAACCAGACCAGCAGTAAAAAAGGCACGGGGCGGTGAGGTCTTGAGAGGCAGTAGAGGAAGCCAAGAAGCGCCAGGGTTGCGACGCCGAAGGACAGCATAGGCTCCAGAGGCAAGTTGTGCCTGCCGTTTATGTCTCCCTGATAATTGAACATGAGCAGGTACTCATCCAGGTTGGTCCTCAGGAAGGTGATGGAATCGAAGGAGAATCCTGTCTTTAGTGCGGTGACTGTGACGGCCCTCCTCCAGAATTCGGCCGGATGAGTTACGGAGTACTGTAGGAGTGGTGCGGCCACCAGTATGGCCACCGCAACGTATATTCCAAACTTTCTAGCGAATGCCTGTATGGGAGAGTGGCTTCTGAAATACACGTAGACCGCGATGAGCACGATGACCACAGGCATGACCTGACAGCCTGATAGAACCAGATGCCCGAGCCAAGCACCACTCCAGCCAGGGCATAGGAGGCCAGGGTGTTACGCCTTAGAGCCCACAGGAAGGAGAGCATGCTGGCCACTGCCAGAAGGGGAGCGGTTACACCCGGCATGGCGCTGCGGGCCCAGTTTATATCCCAGCTTGAAACCGCCACAAGAAAGGCCACCACAAGAGCGATGCGCCATCCCAGGAATCGTCTTGCCAGGAAGTACAGCAGGAGAATCACTCCTATATCCAAGAATACCGATGGAAGCCGCAGGGCCACCGTGTTCCTGCCAAAAACCCATATGGAGATGGCCTGCAAAAAGATAGTGGCAGAGGCCACATTGGCCGCAGGGACGAATATCGGGCGGTAGGAGCTGTCCTCCAGCATTTTCACCGCGCTCATGCCGTGTATGCCCTCGTCGTACCACAGGCCAAATGGCATGTCCTTGAGTAGAAACAGCCGAAGAAACAGCGCAATGGCAAGTACGCCAAGCAGGAGGCCGCCTTCGATCAGAGTGGCCTTGGACGGCTCGTGGAGAGCCTGTCTGAATCTTTTGTAAATAGCGCCTGGAGAGGGCCGTGCGAGAAAGTACACGAAGGCCATAACGCTGGCGATGTGTAATATCCAGGCAAGGGAATCGTCGGGGTTGGAGAATGACCGGAAGAGGCTCAGGCCAAGAAACATGAGGACAATCGGAATGGCTAATTTGAGCCTGGGGTTCGCCGGATTTTCTGGAGAAACATCCGGGACGCTGGACTCAATCGAGGTTGGCAGGAAGACAGATGGCCTGTTGACGTATGCGGCGGCGAGAGCAAGACCAGCCGCCAGGAACAGGTAAAGCCCAACGGCCAGCGACTCCCTATGTTCCAGGAAATACTGGCCTGCCAGGGCGAATGCCAGGGCCAGAAGGGCTAGGAGGCCTCTTATTAAAACGATGTTCAATACTGGAAACTAGGGCCGACTGAAGGCAGACGTCTTAAAGAGTTGCATTGCGGAAAAGTATCGCCTGCAATCGCCTCCCACATCCTAGAGCTATCGGTTGCTGTCGGTCACTATATCCGACTCCGCTCCCGACTGGTTCGGGCTTACTCCTGCTCCATCTCATAGCCAAGTTTCTCCAGCTCTGCCTGAAGCGTGGCAAGCCAGTCCTCCAATGGTACGGACTCCGGCACCACGATCTCGACGTCTCCCGCGGGTAGCTTTCGCACAGCGCCAGGGTCTTCTTTGCCAAGAGGAACAGAGATGCTCTCTCTGTCGATCCCCATGGCGTCAGTGACCTCAAAGATGAGGCCCATATCGTGCATTCCTATGATACTTTCAACCATTGTTCATCGCACTTTTCTGTCCTTTTAAGAAATCACGTATCCACTAGGAACATATTACCGTGGATATGGGGTTTTCCGTAGACCACTCAGGAATTTGATTGCATACCATCTTAGTGGTCGTAACCAGTGAGCGTCAACATAGGGGCTTAGCCGCGCCCCTTTTATGGTGCACGTATATCGTTTATCATATGCCGTAGTTTATATGCAGAATATTACAGAAAAGCCCGTTTCCATGCCCCCAGCTGCCATTTGAAGTTGGGTATGAGACCCTGTCACACAAGCATGCCAACACTTTACATTCAGCGGACATGTAATTGCTCACCACGCGCAAAGAAGGGAGGTAAGGGCTAATGGCAAGAAAGAGAATTATTGTGCTTGGCGGTGGTATTGGCGGTATGGTGGTCGCCAACCAGTTGCGGAAGCGTCTGTCCGGAGAGCACCAGGTCATCGTTGTGGAGCGGAATCCACGACACTACTTCGCTCCGTCCTACGTGTGGCTGGCCATGGGATGGCGGAAGCAGGAGACAATCTCCAGGGAACTGTCCCGCCTGCTGTCCAGGGGCGTTCAACTGATCCAGGGGGAAATATCCAGGATAGACATTGGAGAGAAAAGGATATTCGTCGGCGAGGATGAGGTCCGTTACGACTACATGGTGATGGCATTGGGGGCCGAGCTAACCCCCCCATCGATTCCTGGCCTCCCGGAAGCGGCCTACTCTTTCTATGAGGTATCGGAGGCGCAGCGGTTACGGGACGCTCTGGCCTCCTTCGATGGCGGGAGAGTGGCGCTGGTGGTCGCAGGGCTTCCCTACAAGTGTCCAGCGGCCCCCTACGAGGGCGTCCTTCTCGCGGATTACCTCTTCCGTAAGAAGGGTATCAGGGACAACGTGCAGATGGAGATGTTTGTCCCGGAGCCGGCCCCGATGCCCGTGGCAGGGCCAGCCGCAGGCCAGATGATTCATGAGTTGCTGCAAGGAAGGGAGATTGGCTATCATCCCAGGCACCGCCTCAAGACCGTCGACCCCGCAAAGAAGCAAGTGACCTTTGAAGACGATGCCACCGCGGAATACGATATGCTAATCACCATACCTCCCCATAGATGCCCTGAAGTGGTGGCATCCAGTGGCCTGACCAACGAATCGGGGTGGGTCCCGGTGGACCAGCGTACTCTACAGACCTCCGCTGAGGGGGTGTACGCCCTGGGAGACATGACCACTATTACGCTGGCCTCCGGGATGCCTCTTCCCAAGGCGGGGGTCTTTGCTCACGGTGAGGCTCATGTGGTAGCCAGGAATATCGCCGCCGACATTGCCGGTATTCCTGGAAGTGCACGTCACACCTTCAACGGCGACGGCGCTTGTTTCCTGGAGACCGGCTTTGGGAAGGCCGCCTATGCGACAGGCAACTTCTACGCGGAGCCAAACGCGGACATAAAGCTGCGCAAGCCCTCTTTTCGCTGGCACTGGGGGAAGATACTATTCGAGAAACGCTGGCTCAGAGGATGGTTCTAGGATATCCAGGGAAAAGGCCAGTGGTGCCTGGTAAGAAATATACTGAGGTTGCACAGCCGTATGAGATTTAGGAGGACTCCCTGAGAACAGGATATTTGCACTGCATCGGTGGCGCCAGCGGGGATATGCTCCTTGGTGCACTGGTAGATGCTGGTTTGCCTCTCGAGGAACTAAGAGGAGAGCTTTCAAAGCTGCCTCTTACAGGATATTCCGTAGAGGCCAGTATTGCTCATAGAGGTGTTGTCAGGGGTACTCACGTAACCGTTGAGATGCATCCGGACGCCAGGGGAACTCATACTATCGATGACTTCTTGGACATGGTGCAGGCCAGTTCATTGTCCGGCACCGTCAAGGAAAGGGCATCCGAGGTCCTGAGACGTTTGGAAGCTGCCGAGACCAGGGTACATGGTGAGAGCCATGAGCTTCAGGAGCTTGGAGAAATAGATACTATCATCGATGTGGTTGGCGTGGTCGCCGGACTTGGCGTTCTTGGCATCGAGAGGCTCTATTCCTCACCGTTGCCATCCGGATGGGGAGTTATTTCCTCTCGAAAAGGGGCCTTGCCTGTGCCCGCTCCGGCTGTGGTGGAGCTGATGACGATGGCCAATGCCAGCGTTATGCCTCCTCATGGCCCATACCTGAAGGCTGGCGAGCTTGTCACACCCACGGGTGCCGCGTTGATCACTACGCTTGCATCCTTTGATGCTCCCGCCCTGACCGTGGAACGGGTCGGGTACGGGGTGGGTTCCAAGGACATGCCTGAGATACCAAATGTTCTCGCACTGTGGGTAGGGGAGACCCAGGACAGCGAGACTCATGCCGAGGTGTCCCTGCTTGAGACCAACCTGGACGATATGAGCCCTGAAGTTCTTGGGTACGTCCAGGAGAAACTTCTACAACAGGGCGCTCTCGACGTGTGGTTCACCTCAATTCAAATGAAGAAAAACAGGCCAGCAGTCGCATTGAGCGTTATCTGTCGTCCGACTCTGGAATCGGCCCTCATAAATGTGATACTTGAGGAGAGTTCCACTCTTGGGGTGAGGGTCCACTCTCTGAAGAGGTACGAGGCCGGGCGAGAGGTGGTCACGGTGGATACCTCCCTGGGCCAGGCGCGGGTCAAAATCAAGAAGATAGAGGGCAGAATAACGGGCCTTTCGCCGGAGTTTGAGGACTGCAAGGAGATAGCTCAACGAGAGGACTTGCCATTGCAGGAGGTGTTCCGCCGAGTGGAGAAAGACGCCCGGGCCAGTTTGGGCATCGCCTGAGTTTTTTGTTTTCTGTGAATATTTTGAGAATTTTCAAAAAAAGCGATTTCCTTTAGACGCAGGAGGTCGGACTGATGGATACTTCCCGTTCTTCACGGCTCTTTGCTGAGGCACAGGGTTACATACCAGGGGGTGTGAACAGCCCTGTGCGCTCCTTCAGGTCGGTTGGTGGCGTGCCACTGTTCATTCAACGGGGACAGGGCTCACACATATGGGATGCCGACGGCAACGAGTTCACGGACTACGTGGGTTCGTGGGGACCGCTGATACTTGGTCATGCAAACAAGGAGGTGGTGACGGCCCTCAGAGCGGCCATTGAGAACGGCCTGACCTTCGGCGCTCCCACCGAGGGGGAGGTCGAGTTGGCCCGAATGATAACCGAGGCTTTCCCATCCGTAGATATGGTGAGGCTGGTCAGTTCCGGCACCGAGGCTACAATGAGCGCCATCCGCGCGGCCAGGGCCTTCACGGGGCGAGACAAAATAGTCAAGTTCGCCGGCTGCTATCACGGCCACACCGACGGCCTTCTGGTGGAGGCTGGCTCCGGTGGAGCCACTTACAGCATTCCCAACAGCGCCGGGGTACCCGCCAGCTATGCTCAGGAGACCCTGGTAGCCGATTATAACGACGTCTCCTCTGTGGTGAGGCTATTTGAAGCTCACCCCGGAAATATCGCTGCAGTCATTCTGGAGCCTGTGGCAGGGAACATGGGTGTCGTACTCCCTGGTGATGGCTTCCTGGCAGGTTTGCGAGAACTGACCAGTAGTCACGGAGCGTTGCTGATTTTCGACGAGGTGATAACCGGGTTCAGGGTCGCCTATGGAGGTGCCCAGACCCTGTACGGAATAACTCCTGACCTGACCTGCCTTGGAAAAATCATAGGTGGAGGGCTGCCGGTCGGGGCATACTGTGGAAGGAAGGATGTCATGGAAGTCGTAGCGCCTCTCGGCCCGATGTATCAGGCTGGCACGCTTTCCGGGAACCCGTTGGCCGTCACCGCCGGTATCGCCACGCTCAAGGCCCTGGCAAAGCCTGGAGTCTACGATGGGTTGGAGGCCACGGCCTCAAGGCTAACACAGGGTCTCTCATTGGCTGCAAAGACCGCGGAGGTGCCGCTGACCATCAACAGGGTTGGTTCGCTGATGACGGCCTTCTTCGCCGATGGTCCCGTGGAAGGATGGTATGACGTGACAAAGACCAACAGAGATCGGTATTCCGCGTTCTTCCATCACATGCTGGAAGGCGGTGTATACCTGGCCCCCTCTGCCTTTGAAGCTGCATTTGTCTCCACAGCTCACAGCAGGGAAGATATCGACCGCACCGTGGCGGTGGCAGAGTCTGCCTTTGGCAAGCTATAGGCTCCTGCCAATCACGGATATGTCATAGGACAGCACTATTATCGGACCAATTTAGGAGGTGAATCTTGAGCGAGGTTTTAGCACTGGAAGACCTGAGAAATTGGGATGCCTGGAGGGCATCCATTGCGGAGTTCATAGCCACTCTTTGTTTTGTCTTTATCGGTGTTGGTGCCGTGGTCAGTGCAGGAATATTTCTAGGTGATGATGGGACGGTCACTGCAGGCAAGATGCTGGTGATCGCTATGGCACACGGCTTTGCCATTGCCATAATGGTCGCAGCAACTGGCAGGATATCTGGGGCGCACTTAAACCCGGCGGTTACATTCTCCGCGGTCATTACACGTAAGATAGGGGTAACCAAGGGCGGGATGTATGTAATTGCCCAGCTATCGGGCGCCATCGTGGGTGCCTTCATCATCAAGACCATCATTCCAGATGCCTTGGAAGGAGGCCTTGGCACTCATGCCCTTGGGGCGGATATTAGTGTAGGGGCAGGACTGCTAACAGAGATGGTGCTGACCTTCATCCTCGTCTTCGTTATATTCGCCACAGCCGTGGACCCGCGGGGGCCCGGCAACCTGGCTCCCTTTGCCATAGGAATGGCAGTTATGGTCGATATTTTTGTCGGTCTGCCACTGACCGGGGCATCCATGAACCCCGCCCGTACCGTTGGGCCTGCGCTGGTCGCGGGTGAACTGGCTAATAACTGGCTTTACTGGATAGGGCCTATGGCCGGCGGGGCCATTGCAGCCTTTATATACGAGTACGTTTTCCTGAGAGAGCGCAGTTAGGAAGCTCCTCAGGTAGAAAATTCCTAGAGGGAAGATGTATGCAACTGGCACTCCTTGTCGGGGTTGGAGGCTTTCTCGGCGCAATCCTCAGATATTTCATGAGTGGTTGGGTACAGGACCTCCTGGGAAAGCCATATTGGCCGTACGGCACTCTCGCCGTCAACGTCCTGGGATGTCTGGTGTTGGGATTCCTCGTTGGACTGGTAGAGGTGAGGAACGTCTTCAGCCCCGAAGTGCGGTCGCTGCTCTTCATTGGCGTGTTGGGTGGTTTTACGACATTCTCGACATTTGGGGTAGAAACGTCGGCCCTCCTGCGGGACGGAGCGCTGACGAGTGCCGCCGCAAATATCCTTCTGCAGGTTGTGCTCGGAGTAGGGGCTGCAATGATGGGCTACTATCTATCCCAGTTGACGTGAGGTGAAAGATGACGCTGCCTGATGAAGGGGCACTCCTCCGCATTTCATCGGAGAATCAGATAAGCACGACGGACGGCCACTATACGAGTGGATCGTAGAGAGGGCGCGGGAACAGCACCTGGCCGGCGCTACTACGGTGATGCGAGGACTGATGGGCTTTGGAGCCAACAGCAGATTGCAAACGGCACATATCCTGCGCCTGTCCATGGACCTTCCAATCGTCATAGAAATTGTTGACACCAGGGAGAAGATCGAGGCCTTCGTATCGCTGGTGGACGCCGTCATCAAGGAAGGACTCGTGACTATGGAAAGGGTACAGATACGTCTATACAGGTCGAATCACCAAGAGCCTTAACCCAGTTAAATTGGGAATCTGTTTCAGTAGCCAGGTGGATAGGGTCTCCGGTGTCCTGATGCGGACAACCAACGGCGTTTAGCATTCCTCTTTGTTGGCTCTGAGTTGTACATGCCATCTTGAAGCTGCCGCGTCAGAGTCCCGCTTGCAAGACCCCCCTCGCAGAACCCCCTTTTTAAGAAACCCCTTCAAAAACTGGAAATCTTCAACGTTTCTTAAAACTCTGCTGTTATAAATGGTGTAGTAGCAGAAAAGCGAAAGGAGATTTTGAAGATGAAGAGACGTTGGTTTGTTGTTCCGTTGCTGGTGGGGCTCCTGACCCTTGGTATTACCGGAGGCACCGTCCTGGCTCAAGAGTCGGGGGCGAGTGGCGATACACCGGCTGGAAAGTTCGCAGCCAGGGTGGCGACCATCCTGGGGTTGGATGAGACTCAGGTTCAGGACGCCCTGAAGCAGGCTGCAGGGGAGATGAGGGACGAGGCGCTTCAGATGAAAATGGACCGCATGGTGGAGAATGGGATGATGACCCAGGAAGAGGCCGATGCCTACCTGGAGTGGTACGAGTCCAGGCCTGAAGGTGACTTTCCTGGACTAAGGCACCGCGGGTTCGGTGGAGGGCATGGGTTCCGTGGTGGTATGGGTGGCGGACATGGCATGGGATTCGGGCACGAGATGCCCCCTGAGCCGACTCCCGAGACTTCCGTATCGACCAACCTCTAGGGTCGATGACCGGTCGGATTGAGGGACGGGGCACACGGCCCCGTCCCTCGCTATAATGGAGAGACGAACTAGGAAATGTTTTTGAGGTGACGGGCGTGGCGAATACGGTACTGATCGTGGAAGATGATCCGAATACCCTGGAGCTTGTGGAGCTCTACCTCCACAACGACGGTCACAAGGTGCTCACGACCCAGGACGGCCTGGAAGGGCTGCGCCTGGCAAGGGAGGCCCACCCCGACCTTGTTGTGCTTGACCTGATGCTTCCGGGCAAGGACGGTCTGGAGATATGCCGTACTCTGAGGGAGGAGTCAGAGGTGCCTATCGTCATGCTCACCGCCCGTGTTGAGGAGGAGGACCGTCTCGCCGGACTGGACATGGGGGCCGACGACTATCTCACCAAGCCCTTCAGTCCAAGGGAGCTGGCTGCCAGGGTGAGAGCGGTTCTGCGGCGCACGGCCCGTGACGCCCTGGAGCAGGGCCCCGCAGAGTTGACTCACGGCGACGTTGAGGTGGACCTGCGAGACCACGATGTCCGCGTCAAAGGGATAGAGATGATTCTCACGCCAACTGAATTCAGGCTCCTGGTATTGCTCATGCGGGAACCGGGCAGGACATTCACCAGGGAACAGATCATAGACCGGGTCTTCGGCTATGATTTTGACGGCTTCGACAGAACGGTCGACGCCCACGTTTCCAATCTACGCCGCAAGCTGGAGGCAGGCCCTGAGAGTCCCAGTTGCATTCATACAATCTACGGTGTGGGGTACAGGTTCGGCAATGTCTAGATGGTTCTTCAGTCTTCAGTTCCGGTTGATAGCGGCCTTTGCCCTTGTGTTGGCCCTCGCCTTGGTGAGCGTCAGCATGTACGTGGGATTCACAGCAAAGCAGGCGACAGAGCAATTTGAGAGGGATGTTGAAGACGCCAGAGATGCCCGCATGGAGCAACTGCTCACACAATACTATGCGAACCGTAGAGGCTGGGCGGGATTGCAGTCTGCCGTCGAGCAGGCCAGTTCTCTCTATGGATTGCGAATCGTGGTCAGGGATCCGGATGGCCGTATCCTGGCCGACTCTCATCAGGCAACCAGTACCCATGAGATGATGGCGAGAGGAAGCCGTCTCTTTCCCGTTCTCAGCAGAGGGCAAGAGGTTGGTTCTGTGGTGCTGGGGCCAAGCGCTGCGCCTCTAGCGGTTCCGGAGCCATCGGTATCAATACTCGCCTCGGCGCTGAACAGGTCGCTTCTATGGACAGGTCTGGCGGCGGGAGCGGGAGGGATTCTGCTGGTCTCGTTGCTGTCGAGGCAGGTTCTCGCTCCTGTGCGTGGTCTAAGTTCGGCCGCGCTACGCCTGGGTCAAGGCGACCTCTCCCAGCGGGTAGCCGCCGGGGGCCGGGATGAAATCGCACATTTGGGACACACCTTTAACTCCATGGCGGAAGACCTGGAGAAGGCGGAGCAACAGCGACGAAGTCTGATGGCCGATGTCGCCCACGAACTCAGGACACCACTTTCCAACATACAAGGGTACCTTGAGGCAGTACGGGATGGGCTGCTTCAGCCTGACAACGATACCATTGACACCATCTATCAACAGGTGCTTCACCTGGCACACCTGGTAGAGGACCTGCGACTGCTGGCGCTGGCGGAGGCTGGAGCGCTACGTCTTGACCCCCAACTGGACTCTCTGGAGGAGGCGCTTCGAAGGACTACGGAGGCTGTCCGTCCCCGCGCCGATGCCAGCGGAGTTTCCCTCTCTATGGAGATTCCACAGGATTTTCCTCTGGTGGAGATGGACAGGACGCGCATAGCCCAGGTGGTGGGGAACCTGCTGGATAACGCCATTATGCACACGCCTCGAAACGGCAGGGTAACGGTACTGGCGGAGGTAGTTGATGACAGAGCGGCGAGGGTCACTGTTGCTGATACGGGGAGCGGGATTCCTCCAGAGGCGCTAGCTCAGGTGTTTGAGCGCTTTTACAGGGTTGACCATTCCAGGACCCGTGCCACCGGAGGCGCCGGGTTGGGGCTGACCATTGCTAAACAGTTGATAGAGGCCCACGGAGGCACGATCCATGTGGAGAGCGAACAGGGTAACGGCAGCCGCTTTATTTTCGAGCTGCCACTGGCGGCCACGGCGGAGTAATTTAAAAAATCGGTACACTCAGGAGGAGGGGTGAATCATGGTGTGGATAAGATGCTGTCCCAGGTGCAACGGGGACTTACGGGATAACCAGGACATGTATGGCAGCTTATTTGTATGCATTCAATGTGGCTACTACTTGAACGATTCTGAGGAGACACGCCTCAGGTATCTCGCCAATCTGAGGCCTTTGGCAAGCACAGCAACTACTGTCGGGAGAATTGCGTCTGTGATGACAGGTGCACCCGAGGAGGTACAAAAATGAGCACTGTGAATACACGGGTCTCGATGCCCGTCTGGCTGGTTACTCTCAGTGCGGTGTTGGTGGTGCTGGGCATCATCGGGGTGGGTAGTGGTATTGCATCGGGTGTAGGCTCACAGGTGGTGTCAGCATCACCTGTGCTCTATGACGAGCAGGTGGTGCTCGATCTGTTCGAGAGGGTTAATCCTGCCGTTGTGGAGATTGAAGTCGTTCAGTCCAGAACCAGCGGTTCCAGGTTTTCGGTTCCAGTAAGCGGACAGGGTTCGGGTTTCCTGGTGGACACCGAAGGGCACATCCTTACCAATTACCACGTTGTCCAGAATGCTGCCAGCATCCGTGTGATTCTTTCAGATGGTCGCACCCTGGAGGCGCAGGTAGCCGGTACAAGCCCGGCGGATGATGTCGCTCTTCTGAAGGTGGATTCGGGAGCCGTGGATGGAATAGTGCCATTGCCGTTGGGAGATTCAAGCGCCGTCAGGCCGGGTCAGATGGCCATTGCCCTGGGTAGCCCATTTGGGTTGGATAACACCATCACCGTAGGGGTCGTGAGTGGTGTGGAGCGCAGTCGCACGGGCATTCTTCAGCGGCCCATCACTGGGATGATTCAGACGGACGCCTCGATAAACCCGGGGAATTCCGGTGGCCCGCTCCTTGACTCGCTTGGAGAGGTCATGGGAATTAACACCTCCATTGAGACCTCGGCCAACGGCGCAACGGGCATAGGCTTTGCAGTGCCTATCAATACGGCAAAGGGACTCATAACTCAGTTTCTGGAGAGCGACGGTGTGACTGAGACCGTGACGCGTCCCTGGCTGGGCATCAGTGGCACGGCGATGAGCGCCAATCTCGCCGATTTCCTGGGCGTTGGCACTTCACAGGGTGTGTATGTGGTGGCGGTGACGCTCGATAGCCCTGCTCAAGAGGCTGGGCTGATTGAGGGAGGCCCTGAGGTGGATGGGGTTCCCCGTCCTGTGGGTGACATCATCATAGCCGTGGATGGCAATTCGGTGAGGTCTGTTGAAAATCTTATTGACTACTTCAACACCATTCGGCCGGGAGATTCGGTGTCTCTGACCATTGTACGTGCAGGTCAGGTTCTTGATGTAACTGTTGTGCTGGGGGAGTGGCCGGGCAGCCTTTAGAATTTTCCGGCGCAGGTGTTTCGCCTGTTTCCCGGAAAGATAGGGCGGATGAATAACAATAAGGTGCCTCAGCGCTGTTTCTGCGCTGAGGCACCTTATCTCTTTAGACCTCTCGGTACTCACCCTCTACGGTGTCCTCAGGTGGGGGCTCTGACGGATCACTCCCTGTCTCCGGTGGAGGCTCCGACGGGCCGCCAGCTTGACTGTATACAGCCTGCCCCACCTTTTGCAGGGAGGTCTGAAGGTCCTGCGTCTTCTGATTTATCAAGGCCATATCTTGACCCTGGAGCGCCTCTCGCAGCTGGGAGATCTCGCTCTCAAGCTCCTCTTTCAAGTCGGCAGGAACCTTATCTGCGTTATCCAGCAGCAGTTTCTCGGCGTTGTATGCCGCGCTGTCGGCCGTATTGCGGGTATCGACTTCCTCTCTCCGCAGTCGGTCTTCCTCGGAGTACTGGGATGCGTCTTCCACCAGGCGGTCTATCTCTTCCTTGCTCAGGCCTGAGCTGGCAGTGATGGTGATACGCTGCTCCTTGCTGGTGGCCTTGTCCTTGGCTGAGACGTTGAGTATACCGTTGGCATCTATGTCAAAGGTAACTTCCACCTGTGGAATTCCCCTTGGGGCGGGAAGAATGCCATCCAGCATGAACCGGCCGATGGACTTGTTGTCCGCTGCCATGGGACGCTCTCCCTGCAGGACGTGGACTTCCACGCTGGTCTGTCCATCAGCCGCAGTGGTGAATGTCTCCGTCTTGGCTGTGGGAATCGTGGTGTTGCGGGTGATCAAGGCCGTTGTCACACCGCCCAATGTCTCGATGCCGAGGGTGAGAGGAGTCACGTCCAGTAGGAGAATGTCTGTCACGTCGCCCTGGAGCACTCCTGCCTGAATAGCGGCTCCGGCGGCAACCACCTCGTCCGGGTTGACTCCTTTGTGGGGTTCCTTGTTGAAGAGTTCCTTCACCTTCTGAACAACTGCTGGCATGCGGGTCATGCCACCGACCATGACCACTTCGCTTATCTGATCGGGTGTCAGGCCGGCGTCCGACATAGCCTGCTTGCAGGGGCCAACGGTGCGGTCTATCAGGTCTCCAACCAGTTGCTCCAGCTTGGAGCGTGTGAGGTTCATGGATAGGTGCTTTGGCCCTGATGCGTCCGCGGTGATGAAGGGGAGGTTTATCTCCGTCTGCGTCACGTTGGAAAGCTCCATCTTGGCCTTCTCCGCCGACTCCTTGAGGCGCTGTAGGGCCATGCGGTCCTGTTTCAGGTCTATGCCCTGCTCACGTTTGAACTCGTCGCAGATCCAGTCGATGATCCGCTCATCGAAGTCGTCGCCGCCCAGTAGGGTGTCGCCGTTGGTGGCCTTGACCTCAAAGACTCCTTCTCCTATCTGGAGAATGGAGACGTCGAAGGTGCCTCCACCAAGGTCGTATACGGCGATGGTTTCGTCGGTCCTCTTATCCAGGCCATAGGCCATAGCGGCAGCCGTTGGTTCGTTAATGATGCGCAAGACATCAAGGCCAGCTATCTTGCCGGCGTCCTTGGTGGCCTGGCGCTGGCTGTCGTTGAAGTAGGCCGGCACGGTGATGACTGCCTGGGTTATCTTCTCTCCCAGCTTGGCCTCGGCGTCTTGCTTCAGCTTTTGCAGGATCATGGCTGAGATTTCTTGTGGAGAGTAGCTCTTTCCGGACATGGTAACATTGCAATCGCCGTTGTCAGCCTTGACCACCTTGTAAGGCAGGCGCTTCAGGGCTGCCTGTATCAGCGGGTCGTCAAACCTGCGGCCCATGAGCCGTTTGATGGAGAATACGGTGTTTTCCGGATTCGTGATGGACTGGCGTTTGGCGATTTGGCCAGTATACCGTTCGCTGGTGTTGGCGTGTATGGCCACCACCGACGGGGTCACGCGGGCACCCTCGCTGTTTTCCAGCACCTGTGCCTCGCCAACCTCTATTACGGCCATGCAGGAGTTGGTGGTTCCCAGGTCTATACCTAATACCTTTGGCATTATTCTGTCTCCTTCCAGTAGGAATCCTACGTTGCGTCCGGGGAGGATTCCTCTTCTTTTCTTTTTGATACTGTTACCTGTGCGGGACGCAGCACTCTTCCGTTCAGCTTATAGCCCTCCCGCACTACGGACATGACCTTATCCTCTTCATTGTTCTTGCTGACTTCGTAGAAGACGGACTCGTGCTCCAGTGGGTCGAAGGTCTTGTCCAGCGCTTCGATGTGAGTCACGCCGAAAGATTCCAGCACCCCTTCTAGATTACGGTACACCAGTTCCACCCCGGCCAGCCAGGGGCTGAGGGCATCATCCTGTGGAATGTGTTGGAGTGCCCGCTCGAAGTCGTCGAGGACGGGGAGCAGCCTAATCACAAGGTTGGCGTTGGCCCGTTTCTGAAGCTCCTCTCTCTCCTCTTCCACACGCCTCTTGTAGTTCAGCGAGTCGGCCTGTACGCGTTGGAGCAGGTTACGGAACTGTTCCACCTCTCGTTGGGCCTCTTCAAACTGTGCTTGCCGTAGCTCTGCTTCGTTTGTCTCCTCAGGGGCCGCTTCCCCTTCTATATTGCTCTGTTCCTTTTCCTCCTCTGTACTCATTGACCTTTACTCCTGACTAATGCTACACCCTTGGAAGGTTATCGGGGAAGATGCTGCCAAGTTCTCTCAGCATCTCCTCCAGTTCCTGTACCACGATCTGGTTTAATGCCTCGGCCTGTGACATCGCTTGTATCCTCTTCCTCAAGTCCATGATGCGATTCACGAGGGCCAGGGCAAACACCACTCCGGCCAGGTTCATTCCAAGGCTATCGACCATGTATTTTATCAGCCGTACACGGACCACGTCCTCTGCCGAGTAGAGACGAAGCATACCAATGCTCCGCGTCGGTGTCACTAGCCCAAGGCGTTCATATTTCCTCAGTGTTTGCGGATGCACACTCAGGATTCTGGCGGCCACGCTGATTACGTAGACCCCACCGCGTACATCCGTGTCATCTGGCTGTGGTGAAGAGGGCGTACCCGGGTCGGTGCCAGAGTTCCCCTGTGCTCCCTTACGCTGTGCGGGTGACAGCGTTCCGCCTTTTTCGTGGCTCAATCTGGGGGGTATAAGAGGACCCCGATGTGCAGTGTGCCGCTGATTGAATCGCTGCATTCTTTTGTCCTGTAATCCTGAGCAAGCAAAGGGTCTCGAATCCTTCGCTTTTACAAACGCTCGGTAGCCCACTGGCAGAAGTCGATTAGGCCTTATTATAAGAGTTGATGCGATGCGTGTCAAGTATTATACTGTTACTAGAAGCAATAAGTCGGATGATCTACGGTGTTGCAGTGGGCCAAGCTTGAAGAAGCCCTGGTGTATGCCATCGTGAAGCGGGAGCGTCGTTTTACGGGAAAGTGCATCTAAAGGGACAGGGGATGGGCAATAATAACACGAAGGGAGGTGGAACATGATGATGCTTAAGGGATGTCCCCGATGCCGGGGGGACCTGCGAATAGATAGAGACAACTACGGCGAATACAAACAGTGCGTTCAATGCGGGTACATGCAGGACTTGGATTCCCGCGCTGTCCATACGGCGGCGGCTAAAACCGAGAAGAAAGCAGCCTAAACACTGGCCTGGTTTTTTGTTGACTTGAATTTCAGCACCGCGTTTAGACTACCTGTCTGGAATCCGGCCAGGTCCAGCGTGACGTAGAGATAACCGAGGGCGCGCATATCCGCAACTAGCGTCTCACGGACCCCTGGTTGCAGAAGCAGTGACATGTCTTCAGGCTCCGCTTCAATCCGCGCTATGGTCTCGTGGTGGCGCACCCGAAATTGGCGCATTCCAAGCTCTTTAAGGAGCGCCTCCGCTTTGGCTATACGGCCCAACGCCTCCACGGACACTGGAGTGCCGAAGGGCAGCCGCGATGACAGGCATGGCTGGGCAGGTTTGTCCCACGTGGAGAGATGGCGTAGTCGAGAGAGCGCACGAATGTCTTCCTTGGTGAGTTTTGCTTCCACCATCGGGTTGCGGATACCGTACTCCTGCCCGGCTTTGATACCCGGACGGTAGTCACCCAGATCGTCCAGGTTGGTCCCGCTGGCCACCCAGGCGAGTCCCTCTTCGGTGGCTATGGGCTGCAACCGGGTATAAAGCTCGACCTTGCAGAAATAGCACCTTCGTGGGCCATTTGCCACGTATTGAGGGTCCGAAAATTCCTGGGTCTCGATGACCCGGTGGTGCAATCCCAACTCCGCGGCCATAGCTGTAGCTTCTTCAAGCTCCGAAGGCGCCATGCTTGGGGACGAGGCGGTCACTGCCAGACTGCGTCCGCCAAGGACATCGTGGGCTGTGGCGGCAAGGAAGGTGCTGTCTACGCCTCCAGAGTAGGCCACTACCACCGATCCCATCTCCTGTAAGATACCTTTGAGTTGGGCCAGTTTCGCCTGCAATTCTCGCTCAACGACGACCATTCGCGCTCACCTCTGCTCTGTTTTTTGTAAAATTATGAGATTTATAAAGATATTCAAGTGACGTTGTAATACCAGTACCAATTCAGCATAGACCGTGCGGTCTCAACGGGCAACTATTTTACAAGATCCTCATCGACCGCGCTTTTTTGTACATGCGATGGCAACGCTATACCCAGTCCCTCGGCAAGTGTCCTGGCCCCAAGTGTCCTCATCCCTGGAGTCGATTCAAGGGCCTGAAGGGCCGATTCCGGGCCGACGCAGCTATCGAACCCCATGTGCTTCAGCTCAGCCAGACGACGGGGTAATTGCGCAATACTCCGCAGTTCTCCCCCAAGTCCAATCTCGCCCAAGGCCGCCATGTTATCAAGTAACGGGATATTTCGTAAGCTGGACGCCAAGGCCAGTGCCATGCCCAGGTCCACCGCGGGCTCCATCGCCCTGAATCCACCGGCCACGTTGACGATGATGTCCTGGCTGGACAGGTGCACACCAGCCCGCTTGACCAGAACGGCAATCACCATGAGGAGGCGGCTCATGTCCACACCGTTGGCCACTCTCCTTGGGGTGGGCAGTGACGAAGGTGTGGTGAGGGCCTGGATTTCCACCAGCAACGGCCTGCTCCCCTCCATTACAGGTACAACCACCGACCCAACGGCGTGTCTGTCTCTGGACGCCAGGGCTACCTCCGATGGGTTGAGGACTTCGACCAGCCCCCTGTCTCTCATCTCGAAGACTCCCACCTCATGGGTTGCGCCGAAGCGGTTCTTCTCTCCCCTGAGGAGCCGATAGGAGCCAAGGTTATCCCCTTCCAGGTACAGCACGACATCCACCATGTGCTCCAGTGTCCGAGGGCCAGCCAGGTTCCCTTCTTTGGTGACGTGGCCTGTAACGAATATCGGAGTCCCGTTGGCCTTGGCCCAACGCAGCAGCGCTAGTCCGCACTCCCTTACCTGCCCGATACTTCCAGGGCCCGCGGGTTGATCAGAGAAGGCGACGGACTGAATGGAGTCTATCACTGCCACGGTAGGGGAGAGGATGTCAAGGTGGTGAAGGATGGTGGTCATGTCGGTCTCAGCCAGTACGTGGATTCCCTTGCCGTCTATGCCCAAGCGCTCTGCCCTTAGCTTGATCTGCTGCGAGGACTCCTCGCCTGAGACGTATAGCACCGGGCCGGAGCTTATGGCAAGGGCAGCTCCAAGCTGCAACAGGAGAGTGGACTTACCGACACCCGGGTCTCCGCCAACGAGCACCAGGGAACCCCGTACAAGGCCGCCGCCCAGTACACGGTTTGCCTCTCCCATGTTCAGCGGCAACCTTGGGAAGTCGTCCAGAGTTACCTCTGACAGTTCTTGGGATGTCCCTGGTTGGGAGGACAGCCAGGAGGCTTTCCTGTCGGCCTGGCCTCTGTGGGCCTCCACCAGGGTGTTCCATTCACCACAGGACGGACAGCGGCCCTCCCATCGCAGGGCTTCCGCCCCACACTCCTGGCATGAATAAAAGGTGCGAGCCTGTTCTCTGTTCATTTCAATTTAATTCAAAAAAGCGTTGTGCAATTCTAGCAGATGCGAAGGCCTCATAGAAACATCCCAACGCAACTCATTCATATATGTATTTATAGAGGACAGGCAATATTTGATATGGCGGTTCTGGCACCGGAAAAACGAAGGGGCCGGATGCAGAGAAAAATCTCAATCCAGCCCCTTCAGTTATGCTGAGTGCTATATGGCCTTGGCGTGTGTGCCCTAGGGTGATGGAAGCGCTGCTACCTCTTTGGTGTGAACAACGAACTTGTTGTCCTCCACATCCACCAGCATGACATCTCCGGACCGCATGCGGCCGCCAAGCAGTTCCTCGGATAGCAGGTCCTCTATTTCGTCTTGAATGACACGGCGAAGAGGTCTTGCGCCGAAGTTGGGATCGTATCCCTTGTCCGCGATCCGCTCCTTGGCCGCCTGCGTTACCTCCATCTCGATGTTCTTCTCTTTAAGCTGTTCTCGCACCTTATTCAGCATTAGGTCTACTATCTGAATGATATGCTCTTTGGTTAGAGGGTGGAACACCACGCTGGCGTCGATCCGGTTGAGGAACTCCGGCCGGAAGAACCGCTTCACCTCATCCATGACCTTATCTTTCATTCGCTGATATTGCTGGTCCGATGATGCTCCCTCCTCGGTCTTCATAGCAAAGCCCAAAGAGGAGTCTCGCCTTATCAGGTCGGAGCCGATGTTGCTCGTCATGACTATTATCGAGTTGCGGAAGTCTACCTTACGTCCCTTGGCATCGGTCAGGTGACCATCGTCGAAGATCTGAAGCAGGATGTTGAATACATCGGGATGGGCCTTCTCAATCTCGTCGAAGAGGATGGCGCAGTAGCCCTTGCGACGCACCGCCTCGGTGAGCTGACCTCCCTCATTGTAACCAACGTATCCGGGAGGCGCGCCTACCAGGCGGGCCACAGTGTGTCTCTCCATGAACTCCGACATGTCCAGACGGATCATGGCGTCTTCACTGCCGAACATGAACTCTGAAAGTGCCCTTACAAGCTCGGTTTTCCCCACGCCGGTGGGTCCGAGGAAGATGAAGCTGCCGATGGGCCTGCGAGGGTCCTTTATCCCTGCTCTGGCGCGGCGGACAGCCTTTGAGACCACATTTATGGCTTCGTCCTGGCCTACGATCCGGTCGTGCAGCGCGCTTTCCATGTGCAGTAGACGCTCCATATCCTCCATACCAAGGCGGGAGACCGGGATGCCCGTCCACATGCTCACCACCTCTGCTATGTCCTCCTCGGTTACCACGACCTCGTGATCACCGCCCTCTGACCCCCAGTCCTCCTCCATGTGTTCAAGCTTGTCCGCCAGCTTTAGCTCGCGGTCCCGTAGCTCCGCAGCGTACTCGTACTGCTGACCAGCTATGGCCTCATCCTTTTCGCGCCGAACATTCTCCAGTACCTTCATGGACTCTTTCACCGAGAGGGGTGTTGAGCTGGAGCGAATCCGTACCTTGGAGGCTGCCTCATCCATTAGGTCTATGGCCTTGTCCGGCATGAAGCGGTCTGCGATGAAGCGGGATGCCAGGGTGGCTGCGCTATGCAACGCCTCATCGGTGATGGTCAGGTGGTGGTGCTCCTCGTAGCGGCTCTTGATGCCCTTTAGGATGGAAATGGTGTCTTCCGTGGAAGGCTCGTCCACATGCACTGGCTGGAACCTGCGCTCCAGGGCGGGATCTCTTTCCACGTATTTTCGGTAATCGTCCAGTGTGGTAGCGCCGATACACTGTATTTCACCCCGGGAGAGAGCTGGCTTCAGGATATTGGCGGCATCTACAGCGCCTTCTGCTGCTCCTGCCCCCACCATGGTGTGCATTTCATCTATAAAGAGAACGCAGGTACCAGACCCTCGAATCTCCTCAAGGATTTTCTTCAGACGCTCCTCAAATTCCCCTCGATACTTGGTGCCGGCGACCAAAGATCCCATGTCCAGCGTAACCAGACGCTTGCCCTGGAGAGTCTCTGGTACATCCCCGCTGATTATGCGCTGGGCCAAGGCTTCCACAATGGCTGTCTTGCCCACCCCCGGCTCGCCTATTAGGACAGGGTTGTTCTTGGTGCGGCGGCTTAGTATCTGTATTACCCGCTGGAGCTCCTTGTCTCTGCCAACGACAGGGTCCAGCTTGCTGGCGCGAGCGGCGCTGGTCAGATCGATGCCCAACTGGTCAAGGGTAGGTGTGCGGGTGGTTGCTTTGGCACCGGTGTGGCTTGTGCTTACACTCTGGCTCAGGATACGGCTGGTCTCGGCTCTGACCTTATCAAGGGATACACCAAGGCTCTCAAGGACGCCTGCGGCGACCCCATCTCCCTCTCGCATTAGGCCGATAAGGATGTGTTCCGTACCTATGTAGTGATGGTTCAGCCGACGCGCTTCGTCGACGGCTAACTCAATGACTTTCTTTGCTCTGGGAGTGAGGCCGATTTCCCCGGGGGTATGTCTTTCTCCCCTCCCTATGATGAACTCCACCGCAGACCTCACCTTGCTCAGCTCTACCCCCAGATTGGACAGCACGCGTGCTGCCACTCCCTCGGTCTCTCGCACGAGGCCTAGGAGGATGTGCTCGGTCCCTATGTAGTTGTGGTTGAAGCGCTGGGCTTCTTCCTGGGCAAGGGATAATACCCTTCGGGCTCTTTCCGAGAACTTCTCAAATCTGCTGGTCATTGCTTTCTCCTAACTATGCATCTATCATGCGAGAGGGTTACCAGGTCTCCCCCGCCTGTTTTAGGCTGAGCGCCAAGCGTTTTCGCTCGGGCTCTATCTTCAGGATCTTCAACGTGAGAACGTCTCCTTCTTTGACCACGTCCTTCGGGTGGTTGATTATATTATAGCTCAATTCCGAGATGTGTATGAGTCCTTCAACTGATCCCTCTAAACGGGCAAAAGCACCGAAGTTCGTCAGCTTGGTTATGGTGCCGGAGATTAGTTGGTCCACCTGGTATCGGTCCGGCACGGTGTCCCATGGCTCTGGCCCAGTTCTCCTGAGGCTTAGAGCGATTCTCTTGCTTTCCTGGTCAATCTTCATCACATAGACATCTACTTCGTCGGCCACATTTACGACTTGATCCGTGGACTGCACCGGCTCCCAGGACAGCTCGGATATGTGGATCAATCCATCGGCTCCACCAAGGTCTACAAAGGCACCAAAATCGCAGATGCTCGTCACCTTGCCTCTTCTGATTTCTCCTTCTTGCAGTTCCTGAAGAATTCGTTCCTTCTGGGACTGCCTAGCTTCCTGAAGGATCGCTTTTTCTGAGAAGATGGCTCTGTTCCTTGAGCGATCGACCTCTATGATCTTTAGATGCACATTTTCCCCTACCCGTTGCTCCATCTCATCATCTTCCCCGCCGCTAGGGGCCCGTTGCGCCCAACCAAGGTGAGATATGGGCACAAACCCCTTAAGCCCGTTCACATCCACCAGTGCCCCACCACGGTTGAATCCTATTATCGTGCCATCAACCGATTCTCCGTTGCTGAACTTCTTCTCTATGGCCATCCAACCTATTTCCTCTTTGGCCCTGTCTACGGAGAGAATAGCGGACCCATCCTCTCTCTCAGGCTCCAATACCCTGGTGAGGATTTCCTCTCCTATCTTCAGGGACGACAACTCTGCATCGCTCAGAGAACGCATCTCCCTGGAGGAGACTATTCCCTCGGACTTGTTGCCTATGCTGACCAGAATACCTTCCTGGTCAACTCTCATTATCACGCCCTGCACTAGCTCTCCAGGGCGGACGCTTTTGATTTGGTCGGCTTCCCTAAGAAGCGTTTCCATATTTTCGACAGGTAGGCTGGTGTTGGTGGACACTTGAAATAACTCTACTTCTGGTTAGTATTTTGCTTTCAATCCGTACTACGATTATAGGTCTCCCCACACTGCAATGTAAAGGTGCATCTGTAGTTAGTCACGCTGGTTGCATGACAGGATGGGGGTGTGTGGCTATTGCACGTTGCGAATATAGACGGAGCGGTCTTAATTCACCGGGGATTTCGACGAACCCTCTATAGGGTTAGACCCTGATCCGCCGAACAAAGCGTTGGGCTTATGCCTCTGGCAGTGACCTATTTTCCCACCCCGTTGCCAGGGCAGTATCGTCGGCGCTGGGGTGTTTCACTTCCGTGTTCGAGATGGGTACGGGTGGTTCCGCCCCGCTAGAACCACCAGAGACTCAATCATCATAGCTGAACAGATCGGCCTTTGCAAGTGGTTTCGGCAGTATTTATACAGTGATTCGTCTGAAGATGTGAAGAGAGAGAAGGGTTGACACTATTTACTGGACAATATAGCCTACCGTTACTTGAGAATTACCGTCACTGCAACCTGGGTAATCTAGGATTTTGGAGGATATCATGCCAAGTGTGAATACTATCCTTGGCCCGGTGGATGTTAACGACCTCGGCTTTACCCTGACCCACGAGCACGTGCGGGAGAGCTCGGCAGGCGTTCCATATACCTACCCTGAACTTCTTGACCACGAGGGTGACGTCGCCAGGGGTGTGGCCCGCCTCAACGAAGCCGCCGCCGAGGGGGTTGGAACCATTCTGAACATGACCACTTTGGACCTCGGGCGGGATATGCGACTCCTTCAAGAGGTGGCCGAACGCGTGGAGTTGAACATCGTGCCTGCCACTGGACTGTGGAGGGACATCCCAAGGCACGTTGGCCTTGGTTCTACGATAGACCAACTGGCGAAGGCGTTCATTCGGGAGATTGAGGTGGGTGTAGAAGGAACGGGGATCAAGGCGGGGGTAATCAAGGTTGCCACTGACGTGGAGCATATAACAGCGGAAGGGCTTACACGGCCCAACGATTTGGTCTTGCGGTCGGCTGCTCGCGCCTGCAACCACACAGGCATTCCAATTGCTACCCACACAGCCGCGCTCGCCAAAGCCGGTGACTATCAGGTGGCCGTCTTCGAGGAGGAGGGCGTTGACCTGCGGCGGGTCTGTATCGGCCACAGCAACGATACCAATGACATCGATTATCTAACAGGGATTCTCCGTAAGGGGTGCTTTCTCGGCATGGACCGCTACCCCGGAGGACGAGCCGGCAGCCTGAACTGGGAAGATCGTACCCAGATGGTGAAACGGTTGGTAGACCTTGGGTTTGCGGGGCAGGTGACCTTGTCTCACGACTTTGGAGGCTCTCGTCCAGCGTTGCCAGAGGTGATCGAAATGAGGAATGCCTACAATCCCGACGGTTACTGTTTCGTCATTCGGAAGGTACTGCCACGCTTGCGGGAGTTGGGTGTAAGCGAGGAGGATATTCACACGATGACGGTGGATGCCCCACGCCGCCTTTTTGGCGGCGAGTAAGAGGACGTACAGTCCTCGCTGTAGCGTCTATTAGGGGGTGGATGCTTCTTCGGTTCTAGATTTCTTCCTATTCCTGCATGTTAGTGTAAACTTGAAAATGATTGAGTTTGCTGGCAGGGGGTAGTAGTGACGGACCTCTTTGAAGACCAACGTAAGAAGGCACTTGGCCGGGAAGCTCCATTGGCGGCTCGCATGCGTCCCAGAACCTTCGATGACTTCGTGGGGCAGGAGCACATACTAGGAGAAGGACGGGTACTGCGCCGTAGTATAGAAGCAGACCAGATACCCTCCATGGTACTGTGGGGGCCGCCCGGAGTTGGCAAGACCACTTTGGCCAATCTCATTGCCAACGTTACAAGGTCCTATTTTGACCCGGTCAGTGCCGTCACCGCCGGGGTCGCAGACCTGCGAAGGATAGTCGAGGGCGCACGGGAACGGCGGGGAATGTACGGCCAGCGAACCCTCCTGTTTGTGGACGAGATACATCGATTCAACAAGGCACAACAGGACGTGATTCTCCCTCATGTGGAGGAAGGGACGGTGACTTTCATCGGGGCCACTACGGAGAACCCGTCCTTTGAGGTCATAGCGCCGCTGCTCTCCCGGTGTCGGGTCTTCACCCTCAAAGCTCTCACCGATGAAGAGGTGGTCGCTATAGTGCAGCGGGCGCTCCTGGATGAAGAACATGGGATAGGTTCCTTGCACGTCGATATGGCGGATGAAGCTATCAAACACCTGGTTGCGATGACCAACGGTGATGCGAGGGTGGCCCTCAACGCCCTGGAGATGGCGGCTTCGGCTACGGCTCCCGACCCTTCCGGTGCTCGCCATGTGACCCTGGACACCATTGAGGACACCCTTCAGCAGCGCTCCATACTGTACGACAAGGCAGGAGACCAGCACTACGATACGATCTCCGCCTTCATCAAATCGGTGCGCGGATCTGATCCCGACGCGGCCATATACTGGTTGAGCCGTATGATAGAGGCAGGAGAGGACCCCATGTTCATCGCCAGGCGTCTGGTTATCCTGGCGGCAGAGGACGTAGGGATGGCGGACCCCCAGGGGTTGTCGGTGGCTGTGGCTACTCAGCAGGCTGTACACTTCATCGGGATGCCGGAGGGGGCCATCCCCTTGGCGGAGGCCACAGTCTACCTGGCCACGGCCCCAAAGAGTAATTCTGCCTATGTAGCCCTAAACCAGGCTAGAGAAGACGCTCGGCACACTCGGAACGAGCCTGTTCCCATGCACCTACGCAACTCTGTGACCCCATTGATGAAGGAACAGGGCTATGGCAAAGGCTACAAGTACTCTCATGACTACCCAGGGCACTTTGCGCCGATGGAGAACCTTCCGCCATCCCTTAAAGACCGTCGTTACTACCAGCCAAGCGACCAGGGATACGAAAAGGCCGTGTCTCAGCGTCTCATAGAGTGGTGGGCAGGGCAGAAGGAAAACAAAGAAGATGGATAAATATGATTCTCCTAAAGAAAAGAGATTGGAATTGGAATATGTGGTGATATAATCGTGTGCGTGCCAGCGTAGCTCAGTGGTAGAGCAGCGGTTTCGTAAACCGCAGGTCAAGGGTT
>JAQBZZ010000068.1 GCA_027622595.1 Chloroflexota bacterium | reverse complement strand
GGGCACCGGCAGAAAGTAACGAGCTAAATGCCCCCAGGCGCTCACCCTTGCGCTGTGGGTGGCATTCTCGCCCGTATAGGTGGCCTCTTTGCATAACCCCTGGATAACCATGTCCTGGTCCACGTGGGTTCGCTCGGAGAGTTGTTGCCGAGCTGACTGGATAGCAACCTGAATGTTAGGTTTTGCTAGGAGCTTGCTACTCTCCACGCGTGCAACTGTGTTGGTGTTAGCCCTATATCCAGCCCGGAGATATGCCTGGGTAGCGTTGAGGTCCACCATGAACTCTTCCACAAAACTCTGCTGTTTGGGGGTCAGCGGCTGTTGTACTCGGTTGCTCATAGCAAATAGATAGCACGCGGGGCTAGCAGTGTCAACGTTGCGTCGCCATCCGTCGGACGACCAGCGCGCAGCCCTGCTTACAGGCTGTTCCCAATGTCATGTTTTGACACCTGGCTGATGTCTTCTACCGCCTTGCCCCGTACCCTCGCCTCACAGCGTGTTCTCACCCTTGGAGAATCAATGCTAGGGATAGGTCCTCACTTCTCTTCAGACACTATGTGCTCAGGCCAACCTGCAATATACCAATTCTACATCAGAGTTAAGTGGAACTATGCCTGGACAAAGTGAAAATAGAGGGCACTGGATTGTGCCCAATGGCAAGAGGCTACGCCTGAGAACTCACGTAGGGGATAACGCTAACAACGCCCGGCTTTCCGAAAGGGCACGACTGGAAACATTTGACCACACGGAGCTGGGGAGGCTCTTGCTGTGCAAGATTATACTCATCATCATGGTTTCAATTGTACTTTCTCGTAGCAAGCTGATAGATTGGTTCAGATATCGCCCTTGACTGCCTAACATAAACGAAGTAACGTGTCCATGTCTTCTGAAATATCCAGCTCGTGTGAAATCTTGCGAGAATCTGAAGTAACCCCAACCGACGCGCCACCGTCCAGAGAGTACCTGCTTGACCAGGTGATAGATATCCTGTTGGAGGTCACCCGCTCCGGCCCGCGTGCTGTGTCGCCGGAGTGGTTCACCCTGGACTTGAGTATGCCTCAAGTCCGGGTGGTCTTCCTCCTGCTCCAGGAGAGGTCCCTACGCATGAGCGAGTTAGCCTCCGCCTTAGATGTGTCCATGTCCAGGGCAACTGGGCTGGTTGATCGGTTGGTGGATAAGGACATGGTAAGTCGCTGGCCTGACCAGGAGGACCGCAGATCCGTGCTGTGCGCCCTCACGGAGCAGGGAAGTGAGTTGGGTCATGGACTTCTTGCAGCACGGCGCTCCAGGTGGGAGGAGCGTCTAGCGCCCCTTACTCATGCTGAGCTAAAGAAGGTATGCAAGGCCATGGAACTGGTCCGCAGCGCCGCTCGCAGAGCAGTACACGAGACTGAGCCCATGCCGGCGGACGCCTTGCGTCGCTAGCCGGTGTTGACTGCTGACCACGGCGCACATAACCAATTGGCATGAAACATACACCTTGTAAGATATGTAACGTTACCAAGGAATAATTAATGCAGCCGCACATCCGAGAAGAGCCAACGAAAGAGTCAGAAGCAAACGGGAGCGCTGTGTCCCAGGACGACCTGGGCAACGGGGGTAACGGTAATCGGCGCATGAGTGGAGACATGGGTATGGACGGCGGCGGCATGGGCATGCGTGGCGGAGGAGCCGGACTCTCGTTCCGCAACCTTAGGACATTTACCTCATTAAAGAACCCTGTATTCCGCCTTTACTACGGGGCCATGATGGGCCAGATGGCCGCCATGAACATGCAGATGATGGCCCGGTCCCTCCTCGTCTACGAAATCACCGGATCGGGAACCATACTTGGAGTGATGGCTCTGGCCAACGCCGTACCCATGCTCTTCTTCTCCCTCTTCGGTGGAGTAATTGCCGACAGGGTCCAGAAGAAGTACGTACTTTGGGCAGGTCAAGCAACCTCGGGCTTGGTCTCTCTGGCCGTTGCTCTAGCACTGCTATTTGGCTTTCTGAGTGATTCCAATTCCGGCTCCTGGTGGATCCTGGTGGTGGCCGCCCTGTTCCAAGGGACCATAATGGGCCTTATGATGCCCGCACGCCAGGCCATGATCGCCGATATCGTGGGCGGGGAGCAGTTGATGAATGCTGTGGCCCTTAACACCTTTGGGATGAACATTAACCGTCTGATGATGCCCGCTTTGGCTGGCTTCTTCATCGATGGCTATGGATTCGAGTCCATTTACTTCGCCATGACCGGCATGTACCTCATTGCCGTGTCTTTCATCTCCTTGATGCCGAAGACGGGCACCGTTAGCCTACGTGGGCGGGGCGCGATGCAAGACGTGAAAGATGGGCTTAAATATGTCCGACATGAGCCCACCATCCTTCTCATCCTGATTGTCACCTTCTTGACGGTCCTCTTCTCCATGTCCTACATGATGCTGCTTCCCGTTTTCACAGTGGACATATATAACGTGGGAGCCAAGGGAATGGGGATATTAATCAGTATCTCCGGAATAGGTGCTATGGCCGGCTCCGTATTCCTGGCCTCTTTGCCCAACAAGAAACGGGGACTCATGTTCATTTTGGGAAGCCTCATCCTTGGCCTGTCCCTAGTGGGTTTCTCCTTCTCCAGCTATTGGTTCCCCTCCTATGCCTGGCCCGTCGCGTTGGGCTCCATAGTCTTCGTCGGAATCGGGCAGACGGCTCGGATGACCTTGGGCAACACCCTGCTACAGTACTACGTCCAGGATGAGTACCGGGGCCGGGTTATGAGCCTCTACATGATGGAGATTGGGCTGACCAGCTTTGGTGTTTTCTTCGCGGGAATCCTGACCGATATAGTAGGCGTGCGTTGGTCGGTGGGTGGACTGGCCATCATGTTGGTGATCCTGTCGATCTATTTGCTGATATTTGTGCCTCGACTACGTAGTCTTGACTAGTGCTCAAATGGCCTTTCATCTGAAACTGAGGTAATCAACATGGAACAGCGAACTCGAGGAGATACAACCCCCCAAGGAGGCAGTGGCCGCGGTGTAGCCCCAGCAGAGCCAGCCCAGGGCGGGCGCCGCGTCACATTCAAGGACACCTTCGCCTCCCTGGCCTACCGAGACTTTGTCTGGCTATGGCTAGGCCAGATCACCCATGCGTTTGCCCTGTGGGTGGATCAGATTGCCAAGCCACTTCTCATCCTGGCCCTCACAGGTTCTGCCATCCACCTGGGTCTGATCCTGGTAGCTCGCACTGTTCCTGCCGTCATCTTAGGCCCCGTGGCGGGGGTCATAGCCGACAACTTCAACCGGCGTGCCGTCCTCCTAATCACCAAAGTTGTCGTCCTGGGCCTCAGCATCGTCTTCGCCGCCATCGTGGTGATGGGTTGGATGGAGCTCTGGCATATCTACGTTTACAACATCCTGCGGGGGGCCACCATGGCCTTCGACCAGCCTGCCCGCCGGGCCATGATCCCTTCCATTGTACCCTCACACCTGGTAACTAATGCGATGGCCCTCAGCACCGGAAGTATGACGGCTACGCGCATCGCCGGGGCGGCGGGGGCCGGGCTCCTCATTAGCTTCGTTGGATTTGGAGGCGCCTATGTGGTCGTGGCGGTGATGTACGTTGGAGCCGTGTTCTTTACCTGGATGCTGAAGCCACCCGACCACAAGCGTTCGGGCTATCAAGGCGTACGGAGCATGGGAAACGACCTCGTTGATGGCGCCAAGTATGCCTGGAAATCTCCCGACATACGGGGGGTCCTCATCATCTCCCTGGGCTGGTTCACCTTCGGCATGGCCTTCATGCAGGTTTTCGCCCCCCTCTTCGCTGTCCAGATCCTCGACATTGGCTATACAGGCTTCGGGTACATGGTATCGGTGTCGGCTGTGGGGGGCCTCGTGGGCGCTCTTGTGTTGGCCGCGACCAGCCCCACTAAGGGGCGCGGACTCATCATGCTCGGGCTCCTCGCCATCTTCGGCGTACTCCTCATCATATTCTCAGCCTCTACATATCTCCAATCTGTCCCCCTCGCCTTTGCAGTTATGCTGCTCCTTGGGGCAGGGCAGTCGGGTTTCTTCCCCCTCATCAACGCCGTCCTGGTGGAGAAGGCCGATGAGAACATGCGGGGACGGGTCCTCGGAGTCCTGAGCTTAGACCGGGCCATGACCACCTTCGGAGGAGCCATGGCAGGCTTTATGGCCGCTGCAATGGGAGCCCAGATCGCGCAGATCCTTTTCGGCGCAGGTCTCATAATTACAGCGGTGGCTATGTTCGCCTTCTACCCACCTCTACGGCGTATCGAGTAGGTCCCTTCCGAAAGACTACCAAAAACAGACAACAACTAGGAGCACAGACGCCGAACGACCCTTAGACCGGATGTCAGCCGCCATCGAAAACGCTCGATAGGTGGAGTGGAGGGAACCGCCTCGTTAGTTGCCTCCAACCTTCCATTCCCTGGCGTATAGCAATTGCCTCTTTCGGTGCTGTAGTGGTGGGTGTTCGCCTCCCAAGCCTACGCAAGGTTGACTAGCACAGTGGACCGCTGAACTTGCCAATAGGCCAGGAAGGTCAACTCAAAACTGGAGCTTCTGAACCTCTCTCTTCACATCCTCGCTGGAGAGGCGAA
>JAQBZZ010000067.1 GCA_027622595.1 Chloroflexota bacterium | reverse complement strand
TATCTCCGTCATTCTAGGAGCAAAACACGACCTTAACCACCTGTCCGAATTTTGGGGACCACCTCAGTTCAGAAGGGAGAGCACGGACTACGGGGCCAACTGGAGCGCTCCGCTTCACGTCCTCAACCCGGCTGTCAGCGGTATCACCTGGCTTGCAGGGGCCGTCAGCGATTCGGGCACTCTGGTCCATTTCCATGTCTCTACGAGCAACGTGGTCTACGTCGTCAAGAAGCCGGGCAGTGTTTGGGGCAATCCGTCTTCGTGGAGCAACACTGTGGCATCCGTCACAGGAATGGACTGTGTGTACCAGGGTGATTGGAACCTGGTCATCACGGGGAAGGAGTCTTCCACCAACGACGCTAAAGCGTGGACTTGCATATATGGCGATGGTGTCGATCAGGCCGCCGACACCTGGTCACAGTTGCGGGAGATGAATACGGCGAAGTCGGACTCGGACGTGTCCTTTCACCATCCGTCCATGGCGAAACCGGAGGTGTTCCGACTGCTCTTCACCGAGAAGTACGTTGGGACTTCGTTCTACGAACGCCCTGTGCATGCTCATGGACTTGCCAGTGCTTCTTTTGTCGACAACCTATGGAGGGAACCCGCTCCATTCGACCTCTCTCCGACCTATGGCATTGCCCTTGCAGCTACCACCAACGATCTGTGGCTTTGCACACCCTACGGGGTATGGCGCGGCCCTTTGACCAACACAGGCATAGACCTGACAGGGGACGTTGTGGAGTTCTCCCTTCGTGAAGACCCCTACGGCGGCTCTGTCACGGTTGTGCTGCGCAATGACGATGGCCGTTACAATGGTATTGGCTCAGGGGCGTTTTCATCCCTCAGAAGAGGCTCGAAGGTGAGTGTCTCACCGGGCTATGTGACATCGGCGGGCCAGGAGAGTTCTCAGAGACCTGCCTACTGGATAGATGGATGGGAGTATCGTTCCTCTCCAGGTCGGTCGCTGTTCGTGGTTTTCGCGCGAAATGCCTGGCGGGTACTGGCGACGCGGTGGTCCAGGCGGCAGTATACGTGGGGCGCTGGGACAACCTCTGTGGCCGATATTCTGAAGTTCGTTCTCGCCTGAGGAGGGCTGGAGACCTCCGTCGCGGGGGCCAGCAGTGAGGCTACCACCCTGAAACCGTCGTTCACCATCCACCCTGGGGAGAGCGGCGCAAGCGCGGTGAAGCGGCTGCTGGAGAAGGTCCCCGATGTCCTGCTGTTCCAGGGTCGCGTGGGTTCCCTGACAGAGCCCCTGGCAGCGGATGCGACGGACTACAGCTATGGTACTGACCATGTCATTACGCAGGGCCGATACCGGTCCAGTGTCCAGGATTACAACAGGGTGCAGGTCTTCGGCAGTGGTGACGTGGGGGAGGCGTTCACCTGGGGAGAGGTCGATGAGGTCTTCGACCGCCTGCTCCAGGTGCATGACCTGAACCTGTGCACCTTTCAAAAAACCCAGGACAGGGCCAACTCCGCCCTCCGGGAACAGCTAATGGCCGCCCTTGATGGAGAAATAAACGTTTCGGTCAACTGCGGCCAGGAGCTTTTTGATGTGATAGAGGTGACCGATAACGCGGTGGGCCTCGCTGCGGCCAAGCGCCGGGTCATGGGGTTGGAGCTTAGGTACTCACGCGGCCAGAGACCTGAATACCGTCACGTTTTGTCACTTGGTGGGGTATAAAGGCGGATTGCAAAAAAGTGGAGATGAGAAGGGGTATTCTAAAAGGTTTCGATTCCGGTGGCTACACGGCCACGGTGCAGATGGCGGGGAGCCTGGCTACCTGGTTGCAGGGGATACCGGTGGCCAGGAACATCCCCTCAGCGGAGATGGTGGCGGGCCGTAGCTGTGCCGTCATCCTCTTAGATCCGGCCAATCCACAGGACGCCGTAGTAGCTGCCGTGTGGGTCTAGTGTAAAAGATTTCGTTGTGCAATAGAAATAAATATTGACACTTTCTTCGCAAATTGCTACCCTCGGAAAGTCGTTTCGAAAAGGGGGAGCATGACAACTACCGATGTTCTTCAAAAAGCGCGCCTGGATGGCAGGACTCTGCTCAATGAGGTGGAGTCCAAGGAACTGATACGGGAATCCGGCATACCTGTGGTGGAAACTCGGCTGGCCAGATCCAAGGCTGAAGCTGTCAGGATAGCTCAAGCGATGGGCCTCCCCGCGGTTCTCAAGATAGACTCGCCTGATGTCGTCCACAAGAGCGATGTGGGTGGCGTCAAGGTCGGGCTGGAGAGCGCAGCCCAGGTGAGGGCGGCCTACGACTCCATTCTTTCTTCCACCAGAGCAACTGTACCCTCGGCATCCATCCTGGGGGTGTCTGTGCAGAAAATGGCAGAGCCGGGCATTGAAGTGATCCTGGGAGCTACAAAAGACCCCCAGTTTGGGCACGTCATCATGTTTGGACTGGGTGGAGTCCTGGTCGAGATACTTCGTGACGTATCGATGCGTCTGGTGCCACTGACCGCCAGGGACGCCCGTGTGATGATACGGGAAATCAAGAGCCTGCCCCTTCTTCAGGGCTATCGCCAGTACCCAGCCTGCGACCTCGGCAGCCTGGAAGAGGCGGTCCTGAACCTTTCCCAATTTCTGGAGAAGCACCCGGACATAAAGGAACTGGACCTCAACCCTGTACTGTGCTATCCCAAGGGGCTTGTTGCGGTTGATGCGCGTGTGGTACTGGAAGAACTAAGCCCTGCTTAGCAACCCTTTCCTGTAACCCTTTTCGGGAGGGATCATGGGCCTGGAACTAGACTACATCTTTCATCCCCGTTCCATAGCAATAGCCGGGGCATCGGAATCCCCGGAAAAGTTCGGGCACACCTACTTCAAGAACGTCCTGGAAAACTTCTCCGGGAAGGTATACCCAATCAACGTCAGGGCCACCGAGATACTTGGCGTCCCTACCTACAAATCGATTCGTGACCTTCCGGAGAACGTGGACTACGTGGTCTCCGCCATCCCCAACCGCGACGCTCTTGACCTTGTGGATGCGTGCGTCAGCAAGGGAGTCAAGACCCTTCATCTGTACACGGCCCGTTTCAGCGAGACCGGCTCCGAGGAAGGAGCGCAGATGGAACGGGACATGCTCCTGCGGGCAAGGGCCGGAGGTATGCGCATTCTTGGCCCGAACTGCATGGGGCTTTACTATCCCAAGGAAGGGCTGGCATGGGGGAGAGATTTTCCGAACGAACATGGGAATGTTGGAATCATCTCTCAGAGCGGAGGCAATGCAGGGGAGATTATCTCGGTGGGGGCCAGCCGCGGTCTCCGGTTCAGCAAGGTAATCAGCTATGGCAATGCCCTTGACCTGAACGAGGCCGACCTGGTCGAATACCTGGCCGACGATCCTGAGACGGAGATCATCGGCGGGTACATTGAGGGTGTGAGAGACGGCCCACGCTTCGTCAGGGCACTGCGTTACGCCTCCAGCCGCAAGCCGGTTGTCTTCTTGAAGGGAGGCAGGACGCAGGCCGGGACCAACATGGTCTCCTCCCACACGGGCGCTCTTGCGGGCGCTCAGGAGGTCTGGCAGGCTATATGCCGCCAGATGGGGGTCATCAATGTTTTCAGCATGGAAGAGCTTCTGGATGCGCTCGTGGCCTTAACTCGAATGCCGAAGGCTACGGGGGCCAACCTGTTGGTTGGTGGCGGCACCGGCGGAAAGGGCGTGATGTCCGCGGACGAGTGCGAAGAGGAGGGGCTTCACCTGCTCCCCATACCCGGCGATGTGCGCGAGGAGCTGATCGAAAAGGACCCCTTCTTTGGGGCCTGGGTGACCAACCCTGTGGACGGGTCGATCATGGGAGGCAGCAAGCTGACGCCCCACGAGGTGATAACACTCATAGCAAAGAACGCAAACTACGACGTGGTAATCAACGGTATCAGCCCCAGCGTGTCCACGAACGGGAGCACACCCGCGGCGCCGACAAGGGCCGCCCGTATGCTGGAACACACCGCTGACCTTGCCAACAATCGGGACAAGCCCGTGGCCCTGGTTATTGGTGACTTCACTCCAGAGAGTCAGCGGTTGCTGGAGGCGACGGTGGACCTCCGCCGTCAGTGCGTAAAGGACGGCTTTGCTGTATTTCCCACCATAAGCCGTGCGGCAAGGGCCATCAAACGCCTGGTGGACTACTATCGATGGCGGGAAGAAATAGACTAGGCCAGGCTCTGCACCATACTATTTGGTACTATGAGGGGTCTGTGGCGTTTCGCTGTCGTCGTCCCAGCCGTCCCTTCAACGCCGCTCCCACTTCGACCAGGATGAGCAGGCCAACCGCGGTCAGCACCACCGCTCCGCCCGCAGCCACGTTGGTGTAATAGGCTATGGTCAGCCCCAGCAGTGAGCTGAACACGCCCATCGCCATAGCCAGAACAACGGCGGCCCGCAGCCCTGTTGCCAGTCGCAGGCTGGCTATCACGGGTATTACTATCAACGCGCCGACCAGCAGGACGCCAACGATACGCATCGAGAGTGTAATGGTCGCGCCGGTTAACACGGCCAGAGTGAGGTTGATCCAGGCCACGGGAACGCCGCTTGTACGGGCCAGGTCGCTGTCGAAAGAACTCTGGGCCAGTTCCGAGAAGAACAGACCCACAAAGCCGATGACCACCACCATCAAACCGGCCACTAGCCAGAGGTCCGTTGGGGTGATGGTGAGGACGCTCCCGAAGAGGTAGCTGAA
>JAQBZZ010000066.1 GCA_027622595.1 Chloroflexota bacterium | reverse complement strand
TTCCCCAAGAGATCACGGCCACAGCATCGCCGGGACACTACTTCCAGTCCTTCGCCTTTGGCGAGACCCCTAGCCCTCTCAATGGCCGTACCTGCGTGACCAGAATGTTCGTGGTCCCGTCTCGCCGGGTGACGTCGCCAGTCACCACCACAAAGGGTTCCTTCAAAGCCTGCCGATACTTCTCATAGGTCTTGGGCCACAGGATCAGCGGGGTGTGCCCATACTCGTCCTCCAGCGTCACAAACACAGCCTTCCCCTGGGGCCTCTGCCGTCGTATAACCAGCCCGGCAACCATCACCTGCGCCCCATCTGGCATCTCCTGGACATCTCTGCTGGATATCACATCGCTCCCCAGTCCTGCCCTCATATGGGCCATCACGTGGGAGGATGGGTGTACCCCCATGGCCCGATATTCTCCATCCATGCTTTCCCAGAGGGTGAGCTGAGGCAGCGAAACCATGTCCTGCTGGACTGGTAGGGTAAGGGCGATCTGTTCATTTACAGGACGGTATCTAAGGCCGATCTCCCACCGTATGGCGCGTCGGTCAGGGTTCAAGCTATCGAAGGTCCCGGCCTCTGCCAGGTTCTCCACCTCCGCCCTCTGGAGACCACTGCGCTCCATGAAGTCGGCCACCGAAGCGAATGAGCCGCCGTTGTTTCGTGCTTCCAGGATCGCTTGTGCGGCGGCAGGCCCGATGTCCGAGACGTACCGGACCCCCAGCCGTAGTGAGCCGCCCTCGGCTATGCACTCTGCATTGCTACGGTTGATGTCGGGGTTCAGGACAATCACCCCGTGCCGCCTGGCATCCTCTTTCAGGGTCTCAGGATTGTAGAACCCCATGGGTTGCTGGTTGAATATGGCGACGTAGAACTCCAGCGGGTAGTAGAGCTTGACCCACGCCATCTGGAACGCCGTTACCCCGAAGGCAAAGGCGTGGCTTTCGGGAAACATGTAGTAGCCATTGAACTTCTTGAAGATGCGCTGCGCCGTCTCCTCATCCACGCCCTTCTTCCCTGCTCCATCCCTGAACTTCTCCCAGTAAGCCGCCAAGAGCTGCTCGGCGTTCCTCTTGCCGAAGGCTCTCCTGAGCTGGTCGGCCTCGCGGGGTGTGAAGCCAGCAACATCCATCGCTAGCTGGTTCACCTGGTCCTGGAACAGGATGATCCCCAGGGTCCGGCCCAGGGCCCGCTCCTCCAGCGGGTGGTCGAAGTCCCAGGGCGCCTTGTGCGTGTGCCTGTCGATGAACATGCTGACCCCATTATTGGCCCCTACCCCCGGCCGCACGGCCGCCACCTCGTAGGCCATCTCCACCAGGTTGCGGGGCTTAATCCGGGTGATGGTCTGCATCTGGGCGGCCGACTCCACCTGGAATATCCCTATGGTGTCGGCCCTGTGAAGCGAGGCATAGACGTCCTCGTCCTCAAAGTCGATTCGGCTGAGGTCTATGTAGTTGCCCGTGCGCTCCTCGATGAGCTGAAGGGCGTCCTGCATCTGAGAGAGGGCGCCCAGGGCCAGGAAGTCTATCTTGACGAAGCCGGCGTCGTCGATGCTGTCCTTGTCCCAGTGGCAGATGTACCGGTCCTCGATCGCCCCCGGCTGTGCCGGCACTATGTCGATCAGCGGCGAGGAGCCTATCACCATCCCGCCGGGGTGCTGCGCCAGGTACTTGGGGAACCCGGCTAGCTGCGACGCCAGATCTATCAGGTGGCCCCACACCGGACTGTCAACCTTGTCCCTGAAGTCGGGTAGGACCGACATCTCGGACCCCAGCCCTTGCGCGTGCCGCGTATCGACCCTCTTGGCCAGCTTGTCCACGTCCTCGGCCGGGAGTCCCAAGGCCTTGCCCAGGTCCCTGATGCACCTCTTCATCTTGTATGTGCTCAGCATCCCCGTGAGCAGCGCGCGGTCCCAGCCCCACTTCCGGTGGACCCTCTTGATAAGCTCCTCTCTGATGTTTCGTGGGAAGTCCAAGTCGATGTCCGGCGCCGCTCCCATGTCGTCGTTCAGGAAGCGCTCCAGCGAGAGGTTGTAGGTCAGAGGGTCTACATGGGACAGGCCGATCAGGTAGCCCACCAACATCGCAACCGACGAGCCCCGGCCTCTCCCCGGCGGCCTCTCCTCCAGCGGTATCTCGGGGTCGCTCAGACCTAGGTCTATCATCACCTCATGGGCCATCAGGATGATCTCGTGGTAGATCAGGAAGAATCCGGCGAGGTTGTGCTTACGGATCAGGCGGAACTCCTCCTTCAGCCGCTCCCGGACACGTGACGTGATGGACCTGTACCTGCGCAGTGCTGCCTCGTAGCAGAGCTCCTCCAGGTACGTGTGGGGCGTGTGGCCGTCCGGCACCGGGTAGTCCGGGAACTGGTATCCCAGGTCATCCTTGAGGTTGAAGGAGCAACGCTCGGCGATGCGTGCGGAGTTGTCGATGGCCTCCGGTATGCCCCTGAACAGGGCAGCCATCTGGCGTGGAGACTTCAGGTAGAAGTGTGCGTTGGGACGCCGCTCACGATGGGTCTCCTCCAGCGTTTTGTTGTGCCGTATCGCCACCAGCGCGTCCTGGAGCCTGTGGCGCTCGGGCACATGGTAGTGGACGTTGTTGGTGGCGACGACCCCGACGCCCAGCCCGCGAGCCAGTCCGACGAGCCTCTCGTTGCGCCGGGTGTCGTTGTAAGACAGGTTCTGCTGTAGCTCGACGAAGACGTTTTCCGTGCCGAACAGATCGAGGTAGCCCCTCAGCTCGGCCTCGGCCTCGTCGGCCCGTCCGGCGGCCGCCGCGCCCGGCACTCCGCCCCTGGGACAGCCGGTCATCAGGATGAGCCCCCGGGAGTGGTCCTCGAGGAACCGGGGGTCCAGTCCCGGGCTCAGCCGGTTACCCTTGACCCGGGAGAAGGTGATCAGGTTGCAGAGGTTGGAGTAGCCCTTCCGCGTCTCGGCAAGGAAGGTCAAGTGGGAGCCGTCCTGCATAGTGACCTCGGCGCCGGTGAGGGGCCTCACCCCGAGGCTGTTCGCGGTCCGCGAGAACTCCATGGCCCCGCACAGGTTGTCGTGGTCGGTCAACGCCAGCGCCGAGTATTTTAGCTCCTGGGCGCGCACCAGTAGCTCACTGATGGAGGACGCTCCCTCCTGGAACGAGTAGTTGCTGTGGCAGTGAAGTTCTACGTACTCAGAAGACATCACGTTTTTTGCTCGTACCACAGGCTATTTAGAAGGTCGCGAAACAGGGTCATGCCCGAACCGTCCTCCAGGAGCACCCTGTAGTACCGTCTGGAGATGGGGGTCTGCCGCCACCACTCGTCCTCGATCTCCCACACGTCCTCTATGGATGCCACCCTGCCCTCCCGGCGGCCCAGGGTCACTGCCACCGGCCTTCGTCGGCCGTCCTCCTCGACCTGCACCGGCTGGGGCTGGTTCAGGGCACGAATTGGACCAGGGCCTGCCTTCTTTCGGGGATTCTTGACCATGGTTCCACGTCCATTACCTTGTAGATGGGAGGCCTGGTCCGCAAACGCGCCTCAAGCTGCCTCATCGTCTCTTTTAGCTGCTCCTGCTTTCGGGTATCGACGAATAGGCCCGACTGCGTACCCGCCTCACCCGCGAGCTCGGAGGCGGTCAGCCTCAGGTCTTCGAGGGGTCCGGGTAGCTCCACCGCGTCCAGCGCGTTCTTCAGCGCGAACAGGGCCCGTTCCTTGGAGCTAACGGCGCTCTTGAAAACGAGCTTCTTCGACCAGGGCGACCTGTTCAGGATGCTCGCCTGCATTACGACGGAGCGCAGGTACTTCCCCTTCGCAGCAGGGCTGGAAAAAATCCTGCCCAGTAGTGTGTCCACGGCCGGGAGGATGGCGTAAAGCGTCGTGGCCGGCGCGGGAAACGACAGCGAGTGGCTGACCGAGTCCCGGTACTTCATCGGGACCAAGGGGCTGTTGTCGATGCCGTTGGACAGTTCCCATGCGACCCTGCCCTCGGTCCCGAACTGCGCCTGGAGCGAGCCCACCGACAGGGTGGCCACCTGTCCCATGGTGTGGAGGCCGAACCTGTGAAGGCGCGTCCTGTTCTCCCACGATATGGGCAGGAGATCGACCGAGAGCCGGGTGAAGAAGCCCGCCGCATCGTCTGGGACCCTGATGGCCTGGCCGCCCGTGCTCTTCATGGCCGCTATGTACGCTGGGAATTTTGACTCTGCCAGCCCTATGCGGGGGTTGAACCCTCCGGGGATGGCATTGAGCAGGGCCGTTATCAGCCTGGTCTCCCCACCGTACATGGCCGCGAGTCCCTTTGTTCCCACGTAAACGCGGCCCAGGTCGCCCTTTTCGACCGACGGGCTCCTCTGAAGCAGCGATTCGACGGTCCTGTCGAACACCCTCTGATAGTAGGCCTCGTCGGCCTCCAGCAACGTGGCGCTCCTACAGAGGGACAGGGCTTCCTGGAGGGGCATCCCGGCCATGACGCCCTTCACCTCCGGGGCGGCGTCCAGCGCCAGGGGTCCACCGACCGATTCGACCGTGATGATCACGGGCCTGTTGCGCAGCTCGGGACGTCTGTTAAGCTCCGCTTTGGCCGGTAGATGAGTTATCAGAACGCACGCGATTTGCATGATTTGAGGTTACCTGTAGGGGGGTGCTCTAATCATACGCACGCATGTTCTAGTGTCAAGGGTGAATTCTCACCCCCTCCGCCTTTGGGGGAGGACAGAGGGGGCCGGCGCAGACCTCCGGCCGAGGTTCGCGTGTCAACTCAAATAAGAATGTTACCGAAG
>JAQBZZ010000002.1 GCA_027622595.1 Chloroflexota bacterium | reverse complement strand
AAGACACAGCAGCATGATTCCACTTATCAAACCGGGCAGCACTGTTCAGACAAACGAGGCCACCTCTGTTCTTGGATTTATCCGGGGGCTTGTCTGTCATCCTGCTACTTTTTCGGGGCACTTCCATCTCCTTCCAGAGCCTCCAGCAGTTGATGGAGAGTCTCCGGAGGCAACCTGGATGCCACCTGTGCAAACCCTCGTAACAGGCAGACGGCCACCACCTCCCAGTCCTGTCTCTCTATCGCCGTTGCTATGGTCGTCATAATGTTCCTTTAGTGTCGGCTTTGTTTCGTGCTCTATTTGTCCTCAACCTTTGCGTCTACCGTTGAACCTCTGGCGTAGAATCAGCGCCGTTATCGCCAGGGACGACATGAGGGTTATCAGCCCGACCAGAAGCAATGACCCTGACCCAAGCGGGTTGGAAGAGCCGTTGCTGGCGGGAAGGACTGTCCAGTACAGTCCCCAGTACAGTCCTTGGAGAAGAAAACTCAGGTTCACCCGGGCGAGGACAAGAGTGGCTATTTTCCTGGCGGGATGAGAAGTGGAATAGCCTGCAAAGTAGAGAGCGTTGAAACCTCCCGAGACAGCCGTGAGCATTCCCTGGACGGTCATCAATGCCTGTAAAGATTCCGACAAGGGCTCCTCCTGCCATTGGACTCTCTGAAGCGAGGGGTGACAGGGGAGAGAATAGGACAAAGGTTCTATTTCAGTCAATGGGGAGGTGGCAATATCAACAGTTTGGGCGTCCGGGGCGCAGCAAATAGGACAGACAGTCCCATAGGTTATTTGAGCGCGGCACTAAGGCGCAGGGGCGGAGCCTCTGTCAGGGGGATGGGGTGTCTGTCTCCAAAGGGACGCCATTTTACGGGAGGAAGCGTCCCTTTTTTGTACGGGGCTGTAGGCTAGGACGCAGGAGGATTTAAGCGGTTCAGCCTTGCCATGAGCCTGGATTTCCGGCGCGCGGCGTTGTTTTTGTGGATGACGCCCTTTGTGGCAGCCTTGTCCAAGACCTTGATGGCCTGTTCGGTGCTCTCCGTGGCAGCTGCCACTTCTCCCGTTTCGATGGTTTCCTGGGCCCTCTTAACGTATGTCCTGGTGGCAGTGCGAATGGGCCGATTACGCAGACTTTTTCTCACTACCACCCGGGCTGATCTTTCGCTAGGCAAATTAGTTCTCTCCTTCAGTTTTAGTTTCTTGAGTTAGATTGGAACTGGTTTTCCTCGTCCGGGGTGCTGCGGGTCACGGAGAACACTCCTTCAACCCCTTCCAGACGAGAGAATAACCGGCTTAACTGTCCCACCCCTGTAGTATACATCGTCAAATAGGTGGAGCAGCTACTATCTTCGTGTTCTGTGGTGAGCACAGAGGCAATGTTCACCTTCTCCTGGGAGACCAGTGTGGTTACGTCCCTCAGCAGCCCGACACGGTCCCAGGCCTCGATGCGGAGTCTGACTGGATAGAGAGTTTGACTCTTACCCCAGTTGACCTGCACCAGCCTTTCCTTCTCGTCCTCGTTGCGGATGTTGTGGCAGTCCGCCCGGTGAACAGATACTCCCCGGTTGCGGGTTATGTAGCCCGTTATCTCGTCTCCAGGTATGGGATTGCAGCACTGAGAGACCCTGGTCAGCAGGTCTCCCACTCCCAGAACCTCTATCCCGGAGGACGGCCATGTGAGGATGGGAGCAACGGCAGGTTCCACAGGGGCCTGGTCCTGCTGAGCTGCCAGCCGTGTTGCCACCTGGGAAATGCTTACAGTGCCGTTTCCCAGGGATGCAAGCAACTCAGAGGCGGTCTCAAATTTGAAGAGAGCGGCAACCTCTTCCTCTTCCATCTTCAAGCTGAGGCGTCTCAACTCCTTGGTCAGCAGGTCCTTGCCACGATGGATGTTGGCGCTTCGCTCCTCTTTATTGAACCACTGACGTATCTTCTCTCTGGCGTTGGCGGTGTTGGCATAACCCAGGTTGGTGTTGAGCCAGTCCAGGCTGGGCCCGCGGGCCACCTTGCTGGTGAGGACTTCCACCGTATCCCCGTTCTTGAGTTGAGTGTACAGGGGAACAAGCTTCCCGTTTATCTTGCCTCCGATGCAGCGGTGCCCCAGGTCTGTATGGATCCGATAGGCAAAATCTATAGGTGTGGACCCTGCCGGGAGTTCCCGGACGTCTCCCTTTGGTGTGTACACGAACACCTGGTCCTGGAACAGGTCCGTCTTCACCGATTCCAGGAACTCCTCTGCTCCGACGACCTCTCTCTGCCAGTCGAGGAGCTGTCTCAGCCAACTCATCTTCTCCTCGAAGTGCAGGTCCTTTGTTGCATCCCCCTCCTTGTAGCGCCAGTGGGCTGCAACCCCGTACTCGGAGACCTGGTGCATGGCGTAGGTCCTGACCTGTATCTCCAGGGGCGTGTTCCCCTGGTACATCACAGATGTGTGGAGGGACTGGTACATGTTGTCCTTGGGAGTGGCTATGTAATCGTCAAACTCCCCGCGTATTGGATGGAACAGGCCGTGGATAACCCCAAGGGCGCTGTAGCAGTCCTGGATTTCAGGGACCAGAATCCTCAACGCAAAGAGGTCGTAGATTTGACCGAACTCCTTGCCCTGCTCGGCATACTTCTCAATCTTCTGGTAAATACTGTAGATATGCTTCGGCCTTCCCGTGACCTCGGCCACTATTCCCGCCTTGTCCAGTTCTTCCCTCACTACATGGCATACCTGTTCCAGGTACTTTTCTCGTTCTTCCCGCTTCGTTGTCAGCAGGCGTGATATCTCCCGGTACTTGGCGGGCTGAAGGTAGCTGAAGGCCAGGTCCTCCAGTCGCCACTTGATGTCCCATATTCCCAATCTGTGGGCCAGGGGAGCGTAGATGTCCAGCGTCTCCCTGGCGATGGCAATCCTCTTCTCAGGAGAGTGTGCCTTGAGGGTCTGCATATTGTGGAGACGGTCTGCGAGCTTGATCAGGACAACCCGGATGTCCTGTGCCATGGCCACCAGCATCTTGCGCAGACTCTCCGCCTGTCCATCTTCGTAACCGTATCGAAGGCCGCCTTCGGATGTCATCAGGTCCATCTTGCTCAGCTTGGTGACTCCATCCACCAGACGGCTTACCTCAGGGCCGAACCTCTGCTCTATCTCCTCAAGGGTAACGTCGCAGTCCTCGATCACGTCGTGGAGAAGGGCAGCCGCCAGGGTAACGGCATCCAGGTTGAGGTCTGCTAGAAAGAGGGCGGTATTGATCGGGTGTTCCACATAGGGCTCCCCGGACAACCGCTTCTGCCCCGCATGGGCCGCCCAGGCAAAGTTGTAGGCGTCTTCTACCATCCCCATCCTATCCTGGGGTAGGTAGCTCTTGGCCGTGGTCAGAATATCTCTCATACTATGTCGCCTATAAAGCAGGCATTTACTAAGGAAGTATAATCAACCAGTCAGCTTCCTGCAATTGCTGCCACTCGTGGGCAGATACAGGACGCGTTTATGGGTGGCTCCTGCACACTGGAGTGGAGGCTAATAGGTGGGCGGCAGGGGTCGCCTGCCAGGGGTTCACTCTACTGACGGGATGCCCTGAATCGTTCCATGTCCTCCCGGTGCTCCCGGTAGTGACTGAAGGATTCCGTAGCTATCGTATTGCCGGAATATGAGTCCGGCTTGAAGGCATCCTCGGGAAGGCCATTTATGAATTCTAGGAATATCTCGTGTGTGCGGCGAAGATGCTCCCACACCTGTTCCAGTGTCAACTCTCGTTTCTCATTGATCTGATCGGCATTCAGCTGGTCTACGGCCTCACCGTCTCCATAATCTCTTTCCTCTCCAGTAGCCAGGTACGTCTTCAGGATATTCACCTGCTCTTCATCCCATGCGGCCACGTGGAGAAGCGACTCTATGACATTCCAACCGCCGACTGCTCCGGGAGTCTTTTGTTCTTCAGAGGAGAATCTGCCCGCTACGTCCAATAGCTGCTGCCACTCCTGCTGTATCTCTCTGAGGGTTTCTTCTTTACTCATAATTTATATCAAAATTCCTGTCATGTGTGATATAGGAACAGGCCCAACATACAATTAGTGTGCGTCCACTGTCAACCTGGGTTGGACTTGACTGCCTGGTAGATATTGACATCGAGCGCCCGCTGAGCTACAAATTCGCCGAGGAGACGCCGTGGGCACACTGCAAGAGATGTTGGATAATAATCACCAACACCTTCGGCACCTCCTGCCACTAGGCCTAATTCACAGATCACTTGTAGACCATGTCCGAGCCGCTTCTTCTGACCACCGTATTGCTCATCGCCCTCATTGCGGGGATGATTCAGGGCACCATCGGCTTCGGCTTCGTGCTGGTGGCCGCGCCGCTTATGAGTATCTTCGTCGACCCTAAGCTGTTGGTGCCGGCGGTAATCGTGCAGACATTGGCCACCAGCGTGCCCATTCTGCTGCACCCGTACCGTACCTGCGCATACGGCGCATGTGGCTGCTGGCGCTGGCTGGCATGGCGGGCGTTCCAGCAGGGACGCTCGTCCTGCTGGTGCTGGACGCCTCGCCTCTGTGGCTGCTCATAGGAATCGTGGTCACAACTGCTGCCGTGGCCATGATGCTCGGCTTCAGGAAGGCGCTGCACCACGAGCTTGCAGCGTCGGTGCCGATCGGGTTCGTCAGCGGGGTGCTGGGCGCCAGTACCGGCTTGGCGGGGCCGCCGGTGATCTTTTTCTACACCAACCAGGGCCTGGACCCCAGAGAGGTCCGGGCCAACATAGTGGCCCACTTTGTGATGATGGATGTCGTCACACTGCCCAGCTTTATCATCGCCGGCCTGTTCACCGACAAGACAGTGCTGCTCAGTGTCCAGCTTCTGCCTGCAACCCTGGCAGGCGTCGTGGTTGGGATAGTTCTCAATCGCTGGGTGCGGCAGGCGCTGTTCCGCCGCATCGCGCTGGTGTTAATGGTGATCGCCGGGACCGTGGCGGCGGTGTCGGGGATAGCCGGACTGTAGACGCACTTTTGTTAACTATGGCTGGCGGTATCAGCGAGCCTTAACAATTCTTACGAACAACCCTATCCCACTTGAAGCTAGAACACTTTTGCATATATAATCCACCAATGCGTATCGGCCAGGGCTAAGAGCGCCCAGGCCAAGTAGACTGGAAGGCAAGCCATGCAAGACACTACCAGCATCCCAATGATAGAGGTCAATAACCTCACCAAGTACTACGGTGAGTATCCTGCCATCGAGAACCTCAGTTTCACCGTCAACAAGGGTGAGATTCTTGGGTTCCTTGGCCCAAATGCCGCCGGCAAGACGACGACTATGCGCGTCCTCACCGGGTTCATGCCCCCAACATCCGGGTCGGCCAAGATAGCGGGCTTCGATGTGGTTGACCAATCACTTGAGGTACGCAGGCGCATAGGGTATCTCCCTGAGACGGTGCCCCTGTATACCGAGATGAGCGTCACTGACTATCTGGACTTCATGGGACAGATCAGGGGTATGGACAAGCAATGGCGTCGGCGGCGCATTGACGAGGTCATCGGCATATGCCGCCTGGGAGAGTACCGATCATCCCTCATAGGTAAGCTATCAAAGGGGTTCCGCCAGCGGGTGGGTATAGCCCAGGCCATTCTCCATGAGCCTGAAGTCCTCATACTGGATGAACCCACCATTGGCATTGACCCCATTCAGGTGGTGGAGACTCGCAATCTGATCAAGGGACTTGGAGGAGAACACACCATCATCCTCAGCACTCACATACTTCCTGAAGTGAGCATGGTCTGCAAACGGGTCATCATAATCCACGAGGGCCAGGTTGTAGCCGTAGACAAGCCGGAAAATCTGTCAGGGCGTCTCAGAGGGTCTGAACACATCGAAGTCGACATCAGAGGGCCAGCTGCCCAGGTAATGACGGCGCTCAGGGACATCCCCGGTGTCCAGGAAGTGACCCGTACGGACAGTGGAGACGTTGGAAGCTACGATATCGAGACCGCCAGCGGGGCAGACCTCGGGGAGCATATATCCACACTGGTGCACCAGAGGGGTTGGGGCCTCCTCAGGTTACAGCCTATACAGATGAGCCTTGAAGAGATATTCCTAAGCCTCACAGTAACGGAATCAGACTCGGCATGAAGAACACCTTGTCCATAGCCTGGAAGGAGACCAGGACCTACTTTGTCTCCCCAATGGCTTACATCATCATGGCGGTATACGCTGGCCTGGCGGCCTACTACTTCGTGACCAGTATCAGTGGGGTTCTGCCGGAAGCCACCATACGCGGGTATATCTTCCCAAGCACATTCATCTTCACCCTACTCGCTCCAATCATAACCATGAGGCTCCTGGCAGAGGAGCAGAAGATGGGGACACTGGAGCTGCTCATGACCTCCCCTGTTCGTGATTACGAGATCGTTCTTGGAAAGTTCCTGGCCGCAATGGCCAGCTTGCTATCCCTGCTGGTTCCCACCGTCTACCTGGTTATTCTCCTAACGTTGTTCGCAACACCGGACATGGGCCCTATCCTGAGCGCCTACCTTGGTCTCGTCTTCTTCGGAATGGCAGCTCTCTCTGTCGGGCTATTCGCCTCATCTCTATCCGGGAACCAGATAGTGGCCGCTGTGCTGGCTATGGGTATCCTACTCATTCTATCCATCGTTGACCTGACGTCTTCCTATGCTGGCGGCATCTTCACGGAGTTAGTCCTTCAGATATCCATAACCACCCATCTTGAGAGCTTTGTCCGTGGTGTGATAGATACCCACGACCTGATCTACTACGTCATATTCACCACATTCATGCTATTCCTCACCGTACGGTCCCTGGAGTCCAGGAGGTGGAGGTAACATGCGTGGCGATCACCGGAGGGAGCCGCTTGAGCGTGTCAGAGGGGACTCTGAATCGCGTCTAAACCTGGAGAAGCTGAAGGATTTGCTGGTGGATGCGGGGCCAATCCTGTCCCTGTCGGGGGCGGTGATTCTAGCGGGCGGTCTCGTCGTGTGGCTAACCGTTCGGGAGCTGCGGGGCCCCGCCCAGGTGCTCATCTCTCTGGCCCTGCTGATGCTGCTCACATCCGTGGTGACGCACCTCCCTGCTGTGAAAAGCGCCGTCACTGCCCGTACTGGGCGGTATGCTGCCAATACACTGGTGATGGTGGCGGCTCTTACGGCCATACTGGGGTTGGTGGGTTTCATATCTTTTGAGAACTCCTACCGGTTGGACGTAACCGCTACCAAGCAGTTCACCCTGGCTGAACAGACCAAGAAAGTCCTTGGCAATCTGGATGAGCCGGTGAAGGCCATTGTCTATTCCAATCCTGAAGATGCACTCCAGGAACGAGTTAGGCGGCAGGCCGATGACTTCTTCTTTGAGTTCAATCAGCGTAATAAGAAATTCACATATGAGTTTATAGACCCCGACTTGAAACCTTCCGAGGCCCGCCGCGACGGAGTCACCGATTACCCCACCATCGTCTTCAAAATCCAGGACTCTGAACGCAATCCGTACCAGTTGGCCCCGTTTATTTTCGGGGAAGAAATGATTCTCACGGAGCAAGACCTGGTGAGCGCCATACTGATATCCACCGGAGAGCAGCAAAAAACGGTGTACTTCACCACTGGCCATAGCGAACGAGATTCGGTGGACGCGGCGGAAGACAGTGACGGCTACGGCTTGGCACGAGTCGGCCTTCTGGGAGACAACTACCTGGTGCGGACACTGAATCTGGAGCAAGTGGATGCTATACCTGAGGATGCCGCTGTTCTTATCGTCGCCGGACCAAGAAGCAGCGTCCTCCAACGCGAGCGGGATAAGATAGAAAAGTACCTGAGCGACGGCGGCAGGGCCATGTTTCTTATAGATGACGCAGTCAACACTCAGATGAACAGTCTACTGAATAAGTGGGGAGTAAACCTGCCACAGGGCAGCATTGTGGACCTCGGTAGCTCCACCGCAAGCGATCCAAGGAGCCCTATAGTACGACGCAGTGCCTACAATACTGAGCACCCTATAACCAAGCCCCTTGACGACACCTTCTTCACAGAGGCGACCGGTATACAGGACATCATAAAGAGGGCCCCTGAGGGCTTGCCGCCCAATCCTGACGAACTAAACATCGCTCTGACTCCCCTAGCCGCGTCCTCCGTGCTCAGTTGCATTACCACTGAGAACGATATATCTGACTGCTCAGGGGAAGACGACATTTTTGGTCCCTTTGCTTTAGCCATGGTCATAGAGGCCGCAGCCATCGTCGGAGAAGAGGCTCCTCGGGTTGCTCCCGGGGAGGAACTGCCAATTGCCTCCATAGTGGTTTTCGGAGACTCTGATTTCGCCTCCAACAAGTTCTATTACGCCTTGAACAACAGCGACCTTTTCCTCAACGCCGTTGACTGGTTGGCGCAGAAATACGATCTGATCTCCATACGTTCCAAACCGCAGTCCTTCCGCCTGCTTGTCATCGACCAGAAAGAGTTCGATTTCATCCGATACTCTAGCTGGTTCCTCCTGCCAACGGGCATCATGCTGCTGGCGGGAATCGCCTGGTGGCGAAGACGATGAGCTAATGTCATGAGTATTCGCACCTCCATTATCCTGGTTGTTTCCCTTGCTATGGTCGCGGGTTACGTCTTCTTTGTTCAGCTCAAACAGGTCGAAGATGTCCCGGACGAGCCTCCGTGGTTTTACAGCGTGGATTTGTCTGACCTGACCCGGATAGCTATCACCGACAGGGGAGAAGAGACAGTCTTCTTCCTGGGTGCGGACGAGAACTGGCACATAGACGAGCCAGATGGTCTACCCGTGAGCCAGGACAGATGGGGTGGCATAGTGCTCCTCCTGACCGGCCCCAAAAGCCGCCGCCTGCTGGACGAGCAACCCACGGACCTGGAACCATACGGCTTGGTCGTACCACAAACCAGAGTTGAGGTTGACCTGCGGGACGGACGGAGCATCAAGGTGCTCCTGGGGCTGGCAACCCCGGACGGAGAGAGCACATATGGCCAAGTGGAGGGGTTCCCGCAGGTATTCACCATCTTTGACGGCTGGAAACAGTCCATGACCCGCCTGATTTCCGAACCTCCATATCCGGAGTGGTATTACAACGTTGACACATCCGGTATCACAACCATCCAAATATTTAGCCGGACTACCGGTATGGCCATGACCAAAGGCCAGGACGGATGGCTCTTCGACAACGCGGAGCAGAGTGCGGTGGATGAGTCACAGATGCCCTTGCTACTGGTGTCCCTGGAAAACCCCTCTCAGACTCTGGTGGCCTACAGCCCCATAGACCTGGTACAGTACGGCTTGAATAACCCTTCACTCACTCTCTTCCTTCAGACAGAGAAGCCTGACGAAGAAGGCTTCACCGTCATCTCTCAATCACGTTACACCGTGGGTGGTCTTACGGAAGACGGTACTGGATACTATGTTCAGACCCAACGGGGTCAGTCCACCATCCCTGACGTTTTTATGGTAAACGCCGACTGGGTGGACGGCCTTCAAGCCATAGCTGACGACCCCCCATATCTTGATGACGTCACCCCAGGAACCTGACACCGATCTTGAGAGCAGACATCATCTCCATCGGCACAGAGATTCTCATGGGAGAGTTGGTGGATACTAACGCCCCCTACCTTGCGGCTCAGTTGCCACCCATGGGAATCGAGTTACAGCGGATTACCCAGGTCAGTGATGACATAAACATGCTGGCGGAAGTCCTTCAGCAAGCGTCCCAACGCTCCGACCTTGTGCTCACCACCGGAGGCCTTGGCCCCACAGACGATGACCTCACGAGAGAGGCCATTGCCCAGCTTGTGGGAGAGACCATGTACTTAGATACTCAGTCACTGACCCACCTTCAGGAGACCTTCCGTCAGAGGGGGGCCGCAATGCCCAACGCAAACGTTAAGCAAGCCAACCTCATCCCCTCAGGGCGGTCCATACTCAACGCTAGGGGCACAGCCCCGGGGTGGTGGGTGGAGAAGGATGGGAAGATCATTGTCGCCATGCCTGGCCCACCCGGCGAGATGCACCCGATGTGGGAGACCGAGGTACAACCTCAACTGCGCCTCCATGCACCTGGCACAGTCATCCTCACCCGCAGCTTCAAGACCCACGGTCTCGGCGAGTCGGCCCTCAACGAGTTGATTGCTCACCTCTTCCATCTCCCGGATGTAAGCCTGGGAATGTACGCTCAGGCCCAGGGTGTCCAGGTACGCGCAAGAGTCAGGGCACAGAATAACGAAGAAGCCCAGAAACTCCTCCTGCCCGTGGAGGCGGAGCTTAGACGTCTCCTGGGAGACTACATCTGGGGCGTTGACGACCAGGTTTTGGAAGAACAGGTGGGGAAGGAGATGACACGGCAGGGACTCACTCTGGCCATCATGGAGTCGTGCACCGGGGGTCTGCTGGCCCACACCATCACCCAGGTACCGGGCAGCTCACACTACTTTAAGGGTGGACTGGTGGCCTATACAAACGAAATGAAGATAGCCTGGGGAGTGGACCCTGCCCTGATACGGGATTACGGGGCGGTGAGTCCTCAGGTAGCCCAGGATATGGCAAGATCGGCCAGGGAGCGTATGGGGACGGACATTGGAATAGGCATCACCGGAGTCGCAGGCCCTGAGGAACTGGAAGGAAACCCCGTCGGCACTGTGCACATAGGGTTGGCGCACGCCGGGGGCACCATACACTTCAGTCGCCGCTATCCCTCGCAGCGCGTCCTGGTCAAGCAGCGGGCCACCATGCAGGCAATGATAGAACTCTGGAACCTTCTGAAGGGGAAGAGGGACGAGGAAGCCGGAGTATAAGAGGTAGCGCACTCCGGCGGTTGTGCTACACGGTCAGTCGGCGGTACAGAGCCGGCAAGCGCCTCGGCAGAGAGTGGATGTCTGCCAGCACCTCATAACCCATGTCCTGACACATAGCCCTCAGGTAGTCATGGCCTTCCTTATCCACCGTCAGGCAGAAGGGTGTAATTCCCTTCCTGCGGGCCTCTATGAGGGATATCCTGGTATCGTGAAGGGCGTACTCTTTCTCCACGCCCTCCCGGCTGTATCCCCGGTCCTGGGGCCGGCCGTCGCTGATGAGGATGAGAAACTTGGTGCGGGCGTCCAGCCTATCCAGCTTGACAACAGCGTGGCGAATTGCTGGCCCCATGCGTGTGGCCTGTAGCGGCGACACCTTGTCGATGCGTCGTTTGACCTTCTCCGATAGTGGCTCTTGAAGGTCCTTGATTACGAAGAAGTCTACGTTCTCCCGCCCGTACCCCGAAAAGCCGTAGATACCGTACGTATCGCCGATGGTCTCCAGGGCATGAATCAGGAGCACAAGGCTCTCCTTCTCCAGATCGACTATTCGCTTGTAGCTTCGCCGCACACCCTCGCCTCTACGGCTGCGCAACCAAAACATGTACTCCAGAGGGTCGTCGGGTGCGTCCCACTCATCGGCCAGACGCCGGGACTCATCTATGGCCTCCGCTGTGGAAGCGCTCATATCAAGCAGGAAGACCACAGCCACGTCTCGCTGGACCTTGTTGCGGCGTAGGTACACCTTCTCCGATGGGGAAGTCCCCGAGCGCTTATCAACCATGGCCTCAATCACGGCGTCGAGTTCGAGTTCATCGCCGTCCTGTTGCCTCTTCATCTTTTGAAGTCCCTGAGGCATCATAAGCTCAAACTGACGCCTTATCTGTGATGCCAGAGCTGCGTAACTTTCCAGGGTCGTGTTGAAGTATGCCGAGTCGCCTTCCGCCATATCCTTCTCGCGCAGCAGGCACCAGCGCGATCTATAATCGGACATCCGATAGTCCCACTCATCGTAGAGAAAGGCATCCGGCGCTTTGATCTCCAGCGGGCCGCCCTGCTCCTCTTCGTCGAAGCTTGGGTCGTAGGAATAGTTGCTCTGCTGAACGGTCCTTTGGGGAGTTCCCTTTGAACCTGCCTCTTTGATCTCGTCCGTGACAATTATCCCCTGGCGCTTCAGGTCTCCAACTTCACTTTGACTGACAGGCTGGTTCGCCTCGGCCAGAAGCCTTTCCATCTCTTCCTTGGAGATGGTGTCGCCCTTGGCTCCGCGTTCCTTTTGAGACTCCCGCAGCATGGAGATTACCTGCATTAGCTCAGGCTTGAAGTCGCCCCGGTAGTCCACCTGTGGTGGAGACTGGTAGGGTTGTTCCTCTCCATCCTCTGCTGATTGCTGGGACTCCATGAGGTCTTTGAGCATCTGTTCCAATTGCTCCTCATCAATCCCATCTCCTCCCGACTGCTCGTCCTGGAAGTCGTTCTGCTCCCACTCTTCCTGTGGCACATCTTCATTGGGGATCTGGGAGATAATCTTATATAGGCGTATGGTAGCTTCCGCGCTGTCCTCCACCAATGCCTGGGGCCTGGACAACGGTTTCACTATGTCCCAGAGCGTCTTTGCCCACACCGAGTACCGTTCCGGCACCATCAGCTCCCTGCCTTGCTGAAGGCTGAAGCGTATCAGTAGTTCCACCAGGGCTTCCCTGGCCGGCAGTTCCTCTATCACGGGGCGGTCTGCCAGGGACTGTCTCTGGACATTCGTATACGCCTGGCGTATGCCTGGATACTCTATCTTGACCCGGTGGTCCAGACGGCAGTCCTCCACAGCAGTGAATATGTCACGGGCCAGCATGCCATCCACGAACATGGCGAAGAAACGCTGTATGTCCGCAAGACCGATGGCCTGCTCGTCCTCGGTACCATCTGGCGCACCATCCTGTTCGTCAGCGGGGGCCGCCTCTGGAACCGACGTGACAAGCTGGTTTCGCATGTCTGAAAACTGGGTCGCAGGGGTATCGAAAGAGAAATTGAAACTCTGGAACTCCAGGTGAGCAACCTGATGGGTAGCCACAACCTTGTACCAGTCAAAGTTTTCTTCCTTGTTGTTAAACCGCTCCGCCACGGGTGGAAGGTACACAGTGGCTCCCTCTGCCATCATTTTCTCCAGGGCCACCCATCCCTTGCCCTGAGAGTCCTCCTTGACATGGGGGGCGATCTCCACATCCAGGGCTGACAAGGCGCGGCAGTACAGACGCATGACCTCTTTGACGCGGCCTAGCTCAACCCCCATCGAGAGTCTTTCCAACACTTCCTCAGAGCGGGTGGATTCACCACTGAAAAAGGCGGCTCCTCCTTCGGCGTTATCCGCCAGTACCTTGACTCCCGTCTCAAACCAGGTTTCAAGCTGATTGATGCTTACCCGCCGGAGCACTTGGGGGACTCCCTTGATGTAGTCCAAAACAACCTCGGCGTTGGTCCTGGATAGAGTGTCAGCCATGTTGAGGATGTGGATGTGGATAAACCCATCTATCTGCCCCAAGGCGGCAGAGCTTTCACGGAGGAAAGCAGGTATGTTTATATCGCCTCTCTCGGCAACCCGCCCCGCCAGTGCGAGGTATCTGGAGCGCTCCACACGCTCAACTCGTGACAGCGCCTCTTCCACCACCTCCAGACAGCCAGTCGCCTGTTGCCAGTCCTCCCTCACCAGGATGGAAACGAGGGACAAACAAGGCCTGGTGTCCTCTCTGAGGGACGGCAAAACATCCCTGGATATGGAGAGAAATGCTATGGCCTCGTCCGCAGACCTCTCGGCAATGGACTCTACCAGGACCACCAGGTGCTGAAGTTCGCTGAAGGACAGGACTCTTAGTATGTCTCCGGTGACCTCGAAGTATCGAGTGCTGAGTACCCCGGCCCGTCTACCTCTGCTGTATAGCTTTTTCCCCAGCTGCGCCCACTCAGGCACGTCCCAGGGTTTAAGGAGCTTGGCAACCTGTGGGCTGGCCTTGAAGTAAGCCATGGAGACGGCGGCGGACTCCTCGGCCAGGGTGTTGCCCCAGTGGCCCCACTGTTTGAGGTGGACAAATGGAATGGCTTGCACCATTGCCGGACTTGCTTTGAAGTACTCTTTGGCAGCTTCCCATGACCGCCCTTCCAATTGAGCTATGGTCAGGCCCGAATCGGCCCAGGCCTCTATCTCCTCCCCAGTTAGCACTTTAGCAACAGCCTCCCAGGCCTCGCTAAGGGCTTCCGTGAGCTCTTTGGGAAACTGCTGGAACTTTTCTTCGTAAGTCGATAAGGCCACTAAACACCTACCGTAAGCTTGGAGCTATGAGCAATAGAAACTGGGTCAGGATTCTGGCCGTGGCTCCCCATATCAGATGTTCGCCATAGGCGTAGGCAATGCCTCCGCTCCGTCCGCGTCCGTTGTTCATTACCACCTCCCGCCAGTTGGCTGGGTCAAGGAGAACCGACAGGGGAACTTCAAGCACCTCCTCCACTTCACTCCGGCTGGCATGGAAAGGGTAGGCTGGCCGTATGGTTCCCACAAAGGGAGTAATCACAAACCTGCTCGGGGTGGAGACCTGGTCCAGCCTGCACAGTACCTCAACGTCTTCCCTTTCGACTCCCATCTCCTCATGGGCTTCCCTGAGGGCTGTATCCAGAATGGTGGCATCCTCAGGGTCCCTTGCACCACCCGGAAAGGATATCTCTCCTTTATGATGCTCCACCCTGTCTGTGCGCTTGTTCAGAAGGACACAGACCTCCCCGTCCTTGAGGTACGTTAGCAGGAGCACCCCGGCTTGCACCAGGGCTGGATCGTCACTGGCATCACCAATGGAAAGGGAGTTGGAAGCGGTCAGGACATCCCTTATGGAATCGAGAGTTCCTTGCACTTTATTTATGGTTTGCCCCTTGAGTGTAGGTTTGGGATGGTTCCAGCCAGGGCTTGGAGACACCCTCAACTAGGACATTGGCATCGGAACATTGGGGGGAAGCTCTCCCGCCCCGAGTGTCAATGAATGCCCGGGGCTTCAGATGTGCCTGCCGTGGGGTTCTGCGTGTCCCACCGAGATTTATACAGGGGCAGGTCATTATCTGTCCAGAGCTACTCGAAGCCAGAGCTACTCAAAGATTGAGTGGACTACCTCATCAATGCTGCGTTGCAACTGGACATCGTCTGTGAGTGCCCAGGTCACGGCTACCTGACACGCCCGCCTGGGAGCTATCCCGTTATTTATCAGCTTGCCAGCGTATATCAGCAGCCTTGTGCCAACACCCTCCTGGAGACCGTGATCCTTGAGATTGCGTGTCTTTTCTCCAAGCTTTGCGAGTGCCAGAGACATTTCCGGAGATGCCCCGCTCTCATGCTCCACTATCTTGGCTTCCAACTCTGCCGGAGGCGCACTGAATTCCAACGCCATGAAGCGCTGTCGGGTGCTGTGCTTCAAGTCCTTGAGAGCGCTCTGATAGCCGGGGTTGTAGGATAGGACCAGTAGAAACCGTTCGTGTGCCTCAATGATCTCTCCCCTCTTATCTATGGGAAGGAATCGCCGATGGTCTGTAAGAGGATGAATCAGGACGGTCGTATCCTTGCGTGCCTCCACCACCTCGTCCAGATAGCAGATGGCTCCTACCTTGACCGCCCTGGCCAGAGGGCCGTCCATCCATTTGGTCTCGTCCCCCTCAAGAAGGTATCGGCCCACCAGGTCGCTGGCGGTGAGGTCTTCGTGGCAGGCTATGGTCATCAACGGAATGCTACCGGAAGCGGAAGGCTGCTTCCCATCCCCCGTGCTTCTGGTTATCTTGGTGAGCGGACGTCCCAGACGATAGCACATGTACTCGACAAAGCGGGTCTTTCCAGTCCCGGTGGGCCCTTTCAGCAAGATGGGCAACTGCTGAGAGTATGCCACCTCAAACAGCTCCACCTCGTCTGCCACCGGCAGATAGAACGGCTCCTCTTTGATTATGTATTCCTCTGTCTTATAGGAGGTATACGTTTGTTTCTCAGTCATTGTGTTTCCCCGCAAGTCCCTTGCTGACCAGGCGGTCTTCCCACAACGTCTCTACCTTGCGTCGCAGACCCTCCAGGTCGCCATTATTTTCCACGATAACGTCCGCGTGTTTTACTCTTTCCCCGGTGGACATCTGAGAACTCATACGGGCACGCACCTGCTCTTCCGTAATGTTATTACGGGCCTGAATTCGCTGTACGACATCGGTCTCAGGAGCCGTGACTACCCAGACTTCGTCGGCAGCGTCCGTCCACCCCGCTTCTATGAGAACCGCCGCATCAAGCACAACGACCTGGGTGCCTGCGCTCCTCTGCTCCTCTATGCCGTCCATGAGCTTCTGCCGTATGCGGGGCCAGGCGATGGAGTTGAGCTTCCCCATGGCCTCGGGGTTTCCAAATACCTTGCCGCCCAGCGCGCGCCGGTCGACCTCTCCACTTGGTAGAAGGACGTCCTCGCCAAAGGCGGCGACGACCTCTCTCAGTCCATCTGTGTTGGGTAGGTACACTTCATGCCCAAACTTGTCCGCATCCAGCACAACTGCCCCCAACTCCTCCAGGATGCGCGACACCGCACTCTTTCCTGTACCTATTCCTCCGGCTAGCCCAATTACTACCATGAATCTCCCTTTGGGGCACGTTATAGAGGATTTTATACATTTCCCTACATAAGTGCAATCCTCACGTTTCTCAGCATTGGCCCAAAGGCGGGCGTGGTGAGGGAGGCGTGATGAAAAAACTGCCTATGCACACCAGGTGTGATTTTGGGCAAAAATGCAGGGGCCTCCCCGCCCAGGCAAAATCGCTGCTAAGACGGTCACGCCAGATATACGAAGCTCCAAGCTTCATGACCGCTATCTAGTGCATTACACACAAAATACCACAAAATAGGGTGTGCACCCAATTTCTGCTTGATTTTCGGGCATATAATTCAATGGTTTTTCATTCCCCCAGGGGAAAGACTCGCCTTCTCGTGGCTATATGGGCCAACGATTTTTCACCACAAAGACCGTGAACGAGTTTTGTGCCTGCGCTTCCAGGGCTGGGATGCCGCCCATTTAGCCATTCCCCCGGTCACACTACTCTCTAGCCACCGAAAGCCCCCTATGCGGCTCCCCTGGCGGCTTCGGCGGCGACCTCCATAGCCATTGCTATGAGCTAGCCCTACATCATTTCAAAAGACCATTTCAACCGGCAGTGAAATCTGAGAGAATGGCAAGTGAATAAAAGAATCTATAATGCATGAAAAGCCCCCGAATGGAGAGCAAATGACCAACCGACTAGCCAACGAGACCAGTCCATATCTGCTCCAGCACGCCAATAACCCCGTGGACTGGTATCCCTGGGGAGAAGGGGCGTTTCAAAGAGCGCGTGAGGAAGACAAGCCCATCTTCCTCAGCATCGGCTACTCCGCCTGCCACTGGTGTCACGTCATGGAACGGGAGTCCTTTGAGAATCCCGAAATAGCCCGCTTGATGAACCAGAGCTTCGTCAGCATAAAGGTGGATAGAGAAGAGCGCCCGGACGTGGACTCCATCTACATGATGGCCATACAGGCCATGAACGGTCGTGGCGGATGGCCTCTTTCGGTCTTCCTCACTCCCAAGGGGGAGCCGTTTTACGGAGGTACATACTTTCCTCCGGAGGAACGCCACGGCATGCCAGGTTTCCCCCAGGTACTCACTGCCGTAGCCGGGGCATACAATGACCGTCCCAACGATGTTGCGCAGTCGGTGGAGCAGATAACCTCCGTCATAAAGACGGCTGGCAAGTTCGGGGAGAGCCGGGAGCCGTTGACCCAGGAAATTCTTTCCCAGGCGTATCGCGGTCTGGCAACTAACTTCGATGTCGAGCACGGAGGCTTTGGGACCGCTCCCAAGTTTCCACAGCCGATGGTACTGGAGTTCCTCCTGCGACATCATCGCCGCACCGGAGACCCGCAGGCCCTTGGCATGGTGGAGACCACCCTGGAACGCATGGCCCGTGGCGGTATCTACGACCATCTTGGAGGGGGATTCCATCGCTACTCCACCGACCCCTTCTGGCTTGTGCCCCACTTCGAGAAGATGCTCTACGACAACGCCCTCCTGAGCCGTTTATTTCTTCATTCGTATCAAGCTACAGGGGACTCCTTCTACCGCAGCATCGCCCAGGAGACTCTCGACTACGTCCTGAGGGAGATGACCGACTCCAAGGGCGGTTTCTACTCCACCCAGGACGCCGATAGCGAAGGAGAGGAAGGCAAGTATTTTGTGTGGACTCCCGGCGAAATCGAGAAGGCCGTAGGGAGCCAGGATGCTGCCGTTTTGCAAAACTACTTTGGCGTTGCTCACGAGGGCAACTTCGAGGGTCGAAGCATACTGCACCGCCCACAGGATGCTTCAGAGGTCGCCCATGATTTGGGCATGGAGCCGGGAAACCTTATGAGCGTGGTTGAGCGTGGCAAGGCTGTTCTCCTGGAGGCCAGGGGCCAGCGTATCCCTCCCGCAAAGGACACCAAAGTCCTCACGTCCTGGAACGGCCTCATGCTGTACAGCATGGCCAGGGGCGCAGCCATCCTCCATCGGGACGACTACCTACAGGCGGCCATCGCAAATGCCTCATTTATTCTGCAAAACATGCGTGACGGCCAGCGACTGCTCCGCACCTATAAGGACGGCCAGGCCAAGCTCAAGGGCTACCTGGAGGACTACGCCTGCCTCATAGACGGCCTCCTCGCCCTCTATGAAGCTACTTTCGACTACTCCTGGCTCAAAGAGGCCAAGGTCTTGGCCAATCAGATGATCGAGCTGTTCTGGGACGAGGAAGATGGCGTCTTTTACGACACCGGCCTTGACCACGAAGCCCTGCTCATCAGGCCAAGGGACATCGGCGATAGCGCCATGCCCTGCGGCAGCTCGATGGCCTCGGATGTCCTCTTGCGGCTCGCCATATTTAATGGAGAAAGTGCCTACGCCAGTAAGGCTACGTCGGCGCTCAGGTCTGTACAGGAGTTCATCAACCGTGCTCCACAGGGCGCAGGACACTGGCTGGCGGCACTTGACTTCTATCTCTCCTCGCCCGCGGAGATCGCCGTGATCGGGCCACGGGAGCAAGCGGCTACCCAGGCTCTGGTGGACTGTATCCACGAGACCTACCTGCCCAACAAAGTCCTGGCAGGCTACAATCCACTGGACGCTGACTCATATCCCGATATTCCGCTACTGGAAGACAAGGATATGAGGAACGGCTCTCCAACCGCCTTCGTGTGCCAGAATTACGTGTGCCAGCAGCCGGTGACGGAGCCGGAAGCACTGGCGCAGCAGCTAAGGGGCCGGGGCCGGGCTACAGATATACCCTCTGGTTTTTCCCTGTCACCATGAGCGAAGGTTTAAACCCACTCACTTAAGGGTGCTGATATGGCTCTGGTGTCATGTCATTCTGAGCGAAGCGAAGAATCTAAAGCTTCTGTCTAGGCAAAGTGATATGTCTTAGATTCTTCGGTCGCTATGCTGCCTCAGAATGACATGGATAATGTAGGTGTTCTAGCGGGATAATAGCTCATTCAATGGTGATTACGGTGGTGAACGTGGTGGTCCCCGTGTTGGTCGAAACTCCTGCCAGGAATACTCGCAGCGGGTCAAGGAAGGGCGCGGCGTTCTCCCGGTAGGACTCCCTGTCCGAAGGTGACTGGGCCTTTAACGCATCTCCAACCATTTCCTCAATGTTGAGATACAGGATGGAGTTCTTGCCGTCCGGGGCCATATCCACCACACGAGAGAACTCCTCTTCATTGGATAGAGAAGGCTCATCACCGTCTCGCACCCTCACGGCCGTGCGGAGGGTCAGGTCTGTGGTGCCAAGGACAAGGTAATCGCCAAGTACCATAAGGCCTGGGGTATAGCCGGTTTCGTCACCCAAAAACGCCCGCAAGTCCGCCAGTGTTGCCACCTCGCCCTCAATGTCCACCTCATCAAAGGGTACTCCGAAGCCCTGTAGGGTCTCCACCAGGTTGTTCAGGGCTACTTCGGCGTCTGCGCGCTCATCAAATTCAAACAGGGCCAGGGCATGAAACGCTTCCAGGTAACCACCGACTATATCGAAGGAAAAGTCGCTTGGTAAAAGGGCAATGGCCACCTCTCCTGCCAACAACCCCAGGACACTTTGCTCTATATCTATTCCGAAGAGGTACTCGATTCCATCCAGACTGTCCTGGATGTCGAAGCCAAGGGTCGTATCCCCCTCCATGTCGGCGAGGGCATCCTCCAAAGTCTCCTTCAGGCCAGTGACAGAAAGAAGGGCAAGAGAATCATCCGGGAGTAGGGCAGCCGAGCCTAGAGGGTTGGCAGATGGAATGACCGTGATTCCCGAAGGTGTCTGATAGTAACCGTCTACCCTGAGGCCGTTATCCACGAAGGAGCCGGATACGCCAAGTATCTCTGGAAGCCTGTCCTCCACCTGCGCTAGAGCCTCTCCTGCATCTGCAGCCGAGGTAGCGACGCGGGACTGCCTGATAATGCTTTCCACATCCACATACAGGAATGAGAAACGCTCTTCCCGTACAGAGTCCCGTGCCTCTTTGAACTCCGTCTTGTCAGATAGAGCGTCCACAGACTCCTCCATCATGTCTATCGTGTCTTTTAAGAGCTGTTCTGAGGTGGTGAACACCAGGTAACTATCGGTGATGGCGAAGTTTCCCTGTTCATCGTCCACATCGCCGAATGTGACGAAACCCCTGTAGGTGTCCTCGCGGAACTCCGCCTCCTGTTCTTCTTCCAGGAAGTCCACGAAATGCCTGACGACCGTTTCAGCCGCCTCTTTGTCCTTGGTGCCGACAAGGGCAACCACCTGAGGGTTGTCGCCGATGCCGCCCACGTCTATGAACCCTATGGCTATCTCAGGACCCAGCCAGGGCAGCACGTCATCTATCAGATGGATTCCAGTGTCATTTTCCGCCGTCTCCACCAGCTCATCCACTTTGCTTTGAAAGGCCGGGTTATCCGTATAGCGGCTGATGATCTTGCGGACATGCAGGAGCTGTTCGGCACCTGGGCGCAGGTTGAGTGAGAAATAGATGTCGGTGTCGGAGGGAAGGTATCTGGCTGCCTAATCGTTGGGATGGCTGGTGCTATCAATGAAGACGTAGGCTGCCACTCCTGCCGTGGCGAGGATTACTGCTAACGCACTGACGATGAAGACAATGGGGGCGATTCCCCTTTGATCCCTGCGATAAGGCGTAGACGTGTATATGCGAGATTCGGGATTACCTGATCGGTTCATGTGGCTATCTCTTCAGTTGGATAGCTGCACGTTAGTCTTATTTCATTGCCGCTGTCAAGAGCACTGCATGCTGTAGGATGCTGAACTCCTAACGCGTAGTCCACACCGTTTAAGGAGGCACTCACGCACTACTTCCGTACATTCGCCGCCCGCCTTAAACGGAATACCTGGTGGGCTTACTGGGATGCAGGCTCTATAGAGTCCTCATCTCCGTCGGAGCCATTGCCATTATTTCCATTGGTGAGGAAATCAAGTACATCCTTCTCTGTAAACCGTCTGTCTCCCCGAGGTCCCAGCCTATAGGCGTTCAGCAGTCCCCGGTGGTTCCACTGTCGGACGGTGTTCGTATGCACATTGAGCAGGCGGGCCACCTCATCAATGGTCATCATCTGCTGTCCCAACCTATCGTCGGATGGTGTGCTTGGCATTTCTTTATGTATCATCAGTAGTTCCTTTCCCCTCGCCATTCTATTTAATGACGGTTTTGTGATGTGGCAACTTTAGCTTGTATCCAGGACTTTCCTGTTCGGTAAGTCCAGTATTGCTCGCACCGATAAAGAAAGGAGTATGGGGAAAGTAAACGGCAGGTGAATGTCGGCACACCTTGCGTTAAGATACATCAACTCCCTGAACTTACAGTCAGATACAGGGAGCATAGAGGCTCTGACGTGGGGTTGGGCACAGTGCAGTTTCCTCTCGCCTATGAGAGCAAAACCGGTGACAGTATATCGGCAGGTATTGTGGGTGCAGGGCCTAGCCCTGCTGTAGGGCTTGCTCTGCAGCCACCTTTTCAACCTCTTCCATCAGAGCGGAGAGCATCTCCGACTCTTCCACCACTCGCACCTTCTGCCCCTTGCGAAAGATGACGGCCCTACCTACACCCGCGGCTATGCCGATGTCGGCGTCCTTGGCCTCTCCTGGGCCGTTCACCTCGCATCCCATCACCGCCACCTTCACGGTGTAGTCCTTTTCCTGCAACAGCGCATCCACCGTGTTTGCCAGCTTTATGACGTCCACGTCTGCGCGGCCGCAGGATGGGCAGGCCACCAGAGTCGGGCCCTTCTGCCTGAGGTTCAGCGACTTCAGTATCTCGTATCCGGCCTGCACTTCTTCTTTGGAGTCCGCGCTGAGAGATACACGGATGGTATCCCCGATGCCTTCATAGAGGAGGTAGCCCAGTCCAACCGCGCTGCGAATGGAGCCAGCCTTCGCCGTTCCAGCCTCGGTGATGCCCAGGTGCAGCGGGTAGGGGACCATGTAGGCCAGCCTGCGGTAGGCCTCGATTGTAGTGGGTACGTCAAAGGCCTTCAGGGATATCTTTATGAGATCAAAGTCAAGGTCTTCCAGAATGCTTATCTCCCACAGGGCGGTGGCTACCATGTGGTCCACAACCGAGAACTGTCCCTCATCGGCCTCACCGGCCTTCGCCAGCTTGTTCACGCCGTCTGTGTGGCGATGCAGCCCTCCGAACTTGCCTATCTGTCCCACCGGAGGCAGGCTGCCGAAGTTCACACCAATGCGTATAGGTATCTGCCGTTCCTTGGCAGCCTTCACCACCAGTTCCACCTTCTCCCGGTCTCGGATGTTACCTGGGTTTAGGCGAAGCCCGTCCACACCTGCCGCAATGGACTCCAGTGCAAGCTGATAGTGGAAGTGGATATCGGCGATGATTGGTATCCTGACCTGTTTCTTGATCTCCCGCAGCGCCAGAGCGGCCTCCATGTCGGGAACGGCCGGCCTTATGATATCGCAACCCACATCCTCAAGCTCTTTTATCTGACGCACCGTGGCCGCGACGTCACGGGTGTCGGTCTTGGTCATGGACTGTACTGTTATGGGTGCGTTGCCACCGACCGTGACATCGCCGACCTGGATGGCCTTGGAAACCCGTCGAGGACTCATTTAAGCACGCTTTCTCTCTATATAAGTAGGAATAGTCTAATCCAATGAGACGGGAGGGTCAATTGCTCCATGGGTAGAGTGTCTTCGGCGACTGGCGGGTACCCACGCCCAAGCCTCATTAGAGGGTATCATCCAAGGTCAATGGGCCGCACGATGTCGAAGTAGATGCCCAGGAAACCCACCACCACCATTAGGAAGAAGACCACGGCTCCCACCGGAATCAGCTTACGCACGTCAGCCTGCCGACCGGTTATCTTCTCATAGAGCGCCACGGCGAAGTGGCCGCCGTCGAACGGGTAAAGGGGGATGGTGTTGACCATGCCAACGAAGACGCTTATATAGGCGATCAGCCCCAGTGTAACGTTAAAGCCAGCCCGCTGGCTGGCGGCGCCTAACTGGGTGATGCCGATGACACTCACGGGCCGTACATCGTCCAGCACATCGTCGTTGCTGAAGGCGGCGCTTATGAAATTGTTGAAGTTGGTGACGAACCCCCAGATACCCATGGCGCTCATCCTCGTGAAAAAGACCACATCCCCGGCTGCCCTGCCGATTCCCAGTATCGGGTTGTCCCGACTTTTGCCGAACTCAGGCGATACTCCTAAGAACCCCAACTCTTCGCCGGTGGCTGGGTCTGTCCTCGATGTCAGGGCGGCGCTCAGCTGCAAGCGCTCCCCATCCCGCAGCACACCAAGCACGATCTGCTCGTTGGGACTGGCTCTTAGGACCGAGGTCAGTTCGTCCCAGGTGGCAATGGACACACCATTCACATCGACCACTCGGTCTCCCTCTTCAATGCCGGCTATCACCGCCGCCGTGGGTGAGCCATCCTCGGTCTCCGGCACCACATGAGCGACCTCAAGCTGTGGTCGGTCGGGATCGGACTCTCCAACGACCACGTTGGCAATCCACAGCAGGATAAAGGCAAGGATAAAGTGGGTAGCAATGCCGGCCATGACCACCACCGATTTCTGCCAGAAGGGTTTGACCCTGTATGTGCGGTCCTCGTCCTCAGGCGGTACCTCCTCCAGCGGGTTCATGCCGATAATTCGGACGTACCCGCCGGCAGGGACGGCTTTGATGCCGTACTCCGTCTCGCCGCGTTGGAAAGACCACAGGGTAGGCCCAAAGCCCAGGAAGTACTTGGTCGCCTTCATCCCAAGGGCCTTAGCGGCAATCAGATGTCCACCTTCGTGGATCATCAGAATGGCAATGAATCCTACCACCACCATTATCCCACCTAACATATGGCTCCTCCTCGCATTTGCACCCGGACTACCTGGGCCAGGCTATTTGGGCCAGGCGTAGGCCATCTTTCGAGCCCAGTCATCTATCTCAAGGATGTTTTCCATGTTGGGACTGGATACGGGCTCGTGTTTGGATAGCACCCATTCCACCAGATTGGGAATGGCGGTAAACCTTATTGCACCTTTCAGGAAAAACTCCACCGCTACCTCATCAGCGGCGGCGAGCACTGCGGGATACGTCATTCCCTTCCTACCAGCCTCCAGGGCCAGTTGAAAACAGGGATACTTGGCTGCATCCAGTGCCTCAAAGGTCAATGCCCCGGTCTCCACGGGGTTGAAACGGGGTAGGGCGTCGTTCTTCACCCGTTGGGGGTAGAACAGAGCGTACTGAATCGGCATGCGCATGTCCGGGGGGCTCAACTGGGCCTTCACCGAACCATCTGTGAACTCCACCATGGCGTGTATTATGCTCTGGGGATGCACCACCACGTCTATCTTCTCCCAGGGCAGGTCAAAGAGCCAGCGGGACTCGATTACCTCAAAGCCCTTGTTCATCAGAGTGGCCGAGTCGATGGTGATCTTCCTCCCCATACTCCACGTTGGATGCCGTAGCGCCTCTTCCGGTGTGACTGTTGCCAACTCATCCGCGGTCCGCTTTCGGAATGCCCCCCCGGAGGCCGTTATCATAACCCTGTATATTTCCTTGTCCTCGCCCCTCATACACTGCCAGATAGCGCTGGGTTCGCTGTCCACCGGCAGAATGTCCGCCCCTCTGCGCCTGGCTTCAGCCATGACTAGCTCTCCCGCCATGACAAGAGGTTCTTTGTTGGCGAGGGCCACGGTCTTCCCCGCCTGGATTGCCGCCGTGAGGGGCTTCAGTCCGGCTTTACCGACACTGGCCGCCACCACCATGTCCGCGTCGGGATGAGAAGCCACCTCTTCCTGGGATACCATCTGGTATCCCGGAGGGAGACTGGATGCCAGGACATCTGCCGGGCCCTGGCAAGACACCACCTTGGGATGGAACTCTTCGACCTGTTGTGCCAGAAGCTCCAGATTATAGCCAGCGGCCAGCCCGACCACTTCGAACTCACCCGGAAAAGAGCGGACTACGTCCAACGTTTGTCTTCCAACAGACCCCGTGGAACCCAGGATCGACAGACTTTTCACTTTATTATCCACACAAAAAAATGGTACACGACTACGATTACGAACACAACGCTATCCAGGCGATCCAGTACTCCACCGTGACCTGGAATGATATTCCCCGCGTCCTTCACCCTGGATGCTCTCTTGATCATGGACTCTAACAGGTCTCCCATCTGGGCAGAGACACCTATCAGCGCTCCCAGGACAGCGCCTTCCCACATGGATACGGGCAACTCCAGCAAGGAACTCAGGGCCATGACCGCTCCAGTCCCCAATAAGAACCCGCCTGCGGCGCCCTCCCATGTCTTACCAGGGCTGATCCTCGGCGCCAATGGCCTTCTGCCAAACGCCTTGCCAGTAATGAAGGCCCCTGTATCCGTGGCAAAGGCTCCCAGTATTGCCACAAGGACCCACTCTCGCCCGTTCATCTCCCCCCGAAGGATCAGGAATAGCGAGAGCGTCCAACCTATGTAAAATGCCCCCGCAGCGGTGTAAACCCAGTCGGACAGGGAATCACTAAAACCGCGAGGACCAGTTCCGATTTCTCTTGCGAAAACTTTTGTAAGTCCTGGCAGGCCAGACAGGCGGCGCAGCTGGTGCCAGGAGAAGGTTGCAGCGGCTCCCACCACGGCTACAAGAGGAGCCGGCCAGTCTGCCCTGTGGCCGCTGACGATGAACCCCAGAGCCCATGCAATGCCCAACAGGACCGCTGGCCGCGTCTCCCTCCGTTCTACCATACGGTAGAACTCCAACGCCCCCAATGCTGCAAGCACGGCTGCCAACAGGGAAAGCCAGGGCATGCCGACCCAGACGGCCGCAACCAAAATGGGTATCCCGACAATGGCGCTTATAACCCTTGAAGCCATTAGAGTTGGATGGAAACCCCGTAGGGTCTTTCGATTGTCACCCTGAGCCGAAGGCGAAGGGTCTGGTGGGGATGTGGGCTCATCCCGGTGGTGCCTGTTTGGAGGGACACCCCGCAGCCAGATGCTTCATCGTGGAGTTTACCCTGAGTTCGTCGAACGGGCTCCTCAGCATGACAAATGTTCCGCACCCACGTTAACCATTCAAAAAACTCACGTGCCTTAGACTATAACCTTCCCAAACCGTCGGTGGCGCTGGCTGTAGGCTACCAGGGCTGTGCGCAGTTCCTCAGGGTCGAAGTCTGGCCAGAACGCGGGGGTGGAGTAGTATTCGCTGTATGCCGACTGCCACAGCAGGAAATTGCTCAGCCTCATCTCTCCTCCCGTCCTAATTATCAGGTCGGGGTCCGGCATACCCGCTGTGTTGAGGTAGCTGCCGAATGTGGCATCATCTATATCCTGGATAGGTATTCCATCTTCCACGATTCTACGCACCGCTCCCAGTATCTCCGCCCTTCCTCCGTAGTTGAAGGCCACGTTCAGGGTGATACGCTGGTTGTTCTTGGTCAATTCTACGGCCTGGCACACGGCGTTCTGGAGTCCCGGCGGAAGCCGATCCAGCGTCCCAAGGTGCAGCAGCCTGACACCCTGCTCATGCAGCGCCTGGCTCTCTCTGGGAATGACGTCCTCAAGGATGCTCATGAGCCCGCGAACCTCTTCATCTGGACGCTCCCAGTTCTCGGTGGAGAAGGCATACAGGGTCAGGTGTTTGACTCCAAAGCTGGCAAACTCCTCTATGACCCGTCGGATGTTCTCCGTCCCGGCCCGGTGGCCTGCCAGACGAGGGAGCTTCCTCTGCTCTGCCCACCGGCCATTGCCATCCATGATAATAGCCACGTGGGCGGGAATGGGCCAAATCTCCGGCCTATCTTCCACGGACGCTTTCCCCTTCATTTTCATGGCACCTTCATCGCACCTTTATAGTTTGGTCAGGTCCTACAGAGTTTTGTGTGAATTTGTGTGAAGGAGGTGGAACGGAGCCTAGACCTCCATTACCTCTTTCTCTTTCTCGGCTCCCAGGCCATCAATCTCGGCAATGTAGAGGTCGGTCATCTTCTGGAGTTGTTCCTGGCCCCGCTTGCTTTCGTCCTGGGATATCTCCTTGTCCTTTTCCATGGACCGCAACTGCTCCAGAACGTCTCGCCTGATGTTTCTCACCTCCACCCGCCCATCCTCCACCTTTTTGCGTACCAGACGCACCAAATCCTTGCGGCGGTCCTCTGTCAGTTGAGGGATGGCCAGGCGTAGCACGACCCCATCGCTCATGGGATTCAGCCCTGCTCCAAACTTCAGGATAGCTTTCTCAATCGCAGGCAGACTCTGCCTGTCCCACGGTTGGACCAACAACAGTCGTGCCTCGGCCACCGTGACGGAAGCCAGTTGGTTCAGCGGCGTGGACGTCCCGTAATAGTCCACAAAAATGTTCTCTATCAGCGAGGGGCTGGCCCTTCCCGTCCTCAAAGTCCCCAGGTCTTTCTTCAGGGCCTCTACCGATCTCCTCTTCCTCTTGTTCCCTTCCTCAAGGGTCTCATTTATGGTGGCCATCTAAATCTCCATCCGTGAGAATACTGTGTCGCTGACCCCACCTTGTACCATGGTAACAGGGAGTTCCAAGATTAGCATAGAGAATGGATGTCTAAAAGTGTACAAATCGAAGACCGATGAGGGATTCGGCGATTCATGGAAGGCGGAGAGTGCGGTGGTGTTCATTGCCCATCGTGGTTAGTCGGAGAAATACGTCTTGTTTCTGTCACTCTGAGGAGCGTAGCGACGAAGGGTCTGGGGTGGAGGCCCCGCCTCAGATTCTTCGCCCCAAAATGTTGTGGCTCAGAATGACAATTTTCTATCGGGACTGAACGATAATCTTGAGAGTTCAGGACTCCCCAAGGGCAAATCTCTCAAACCGTCTCACGCGAATGTTCTCTCCCACCCGCGCCGTCGCCTCAATTACCAGGTCTCTTATCGTTTGCGCCGGGTCTTTTATGAAGGGCTGCTCCATTAGACAGTCTACCTCCGGGTTGACGGTGTCCCCGGCTGGAACGGACTCGCTATCCACGTAACGTGGTCTCATGGCCGCTATCTGCATGGCCAGGTTGTGAACAAGCTCCTTGAATTCTGGAGTCCTTGCCACAAAATCCGTCTCGCAGTTCACCTCTACTATGGCGCCAACACGATTACCGGTGTGGATGTAGCAGTCGACCACTCCCTCCAAAGTCTCCCTGGAGGACTTCTTGGCAGCTATGGTAAGACCCTTCTGCCTCAGCAGTTCCGCCGCCTTTACGAGATCTCCACCAGCCTCTAGCAGGGCATTCTTGCAGTCCATGACACCCGCGCTGGTCTGCTCTCTCAGGCTCTTGATGGCTTCTAGCGATACCTCGGCCATTTGTTATATCGCCTCTGGTGCAGGCACATCGGTGTCAGGGGTCTCGGTCGGTACCACCTCAGCGACCACTTCTGACTCCGCCTCTGCTTCTGTCGCCACGTCTTGCATATCCTGCTCCGAGACAGCATTTGCCAGTTCAAAGCGCCTCCGCTGCCCTTCCATCACGGATTCGGCTATGCGGGAGGTCACAAGGCCAATGGAACGAATGGCATCGTCGTTGGCGGCAATGGGATAGTCGATTAGATCGGGGTCGCCGTCCGTATCCACAAGCGCGACTATGGGGATATTCATCCGACGGGCTTCTGCAACGGCAATCTTCTCTTTGCCTATGTCCACCACGAACAACGCTCCGGGTAGCTTGGTCATCTCTTTTACGCCCCCGAAGTTCCTGTTCAACCTCTCGAGTTCATCTTCCAGCTTGAGGGCTTCCTTCTTCGTAATTAATCTGAAACCCCCGTGCTCTTTCCGTTCTTCCAGGCGGACCATGTAGTCTATGCGGCTCTGGATGGTGGGGAAATTGGTCAGCATTCCACCGAGCCATCGGTTCTTAACGTAGAACATGCCGCAGTTCTTCGCTGACTGCTCAATGGAGTCCTGAGCTTGCCGTTTGGTTCCCACGAAGAGAACGGTCTCTCCTCCAGCTACGACATCAGAAATAAACTTACGAGCCCGCTCCAGGAGGAACATGGACTGCTGCAGGTCTATGATGTGGATGCCGTTTCGTTGTGCGAATATGTACTGCTTCATGCGTGGGTGCCATCTCTGAGTCTGATGCCCAAAATGCACCCCTGCTTCCAGCAGAGATTTCATCGTTAGCGATTCCTGAGGCGCTTCTCTCTCCCCCGTTGAGACCATATATCTTCTCTTCCTACCTCTCTACCAATGTGCCGACGCTCAAAATACCTGGCAAAGTATCTCATAAAGACAGTAGCAATGCAAGCTGAGTTCTTTGCAAATATTTACCTGGGATGTGACGGGTCGTATCGAAAGGCCTGTACCCAGGAGTGCCTATAAATGACTATTTCATGTCCAGGCTGATGTCCAGTGCGCTGACGGAGTGGGTAAGTGCGCCAACGGATATGAGGTCCACCCCGGTCTCAGCCACGGCCCTGACGGTCTCCAGGTTGATGCCGCCGGATGCTTCCAGAAGGCATCTGCCCTGCACCAGCGTCACCGCCTGCCTCATCTTCTCCGTGGACATGTTGTCGAGCAGGATGGTGTCGGCGCGGGCTTCCATGGCCTCACGGGCCTCGTCCACCGTCTCCACCTCCACCTCTATGCGCAGCGTATGGGGCGCATTCTCTCTTGCGCGGCGGATTATGTCCTCCATGCCGAGTTCCTGAGCACGCAGGGCGGCGATGTGGTTGTCCTTGATGAGGATGCCGTCGGCCAGGTTGTAGCGGTGGTTGTGTCCCCCACCCACTCGAACGGCGTATTTTTCCAGCTCACGCAGCCCCGGAACGGTCTTGCGGGTGTCTACGATACGCGCTCTTGTTCCTGCTACGGCCCTCACGTACATGGATGTTGCCGTGGCTATGCCGCTCAGGCGTTGCAGGAAGTTGAGGGCCACCCGCTCCCCTTTGAGAATGCTGGCGATGCTCCCCTCCACCTCGGCAACCACGTCGCCTAGCGTGACATCTGAGCCGTCGGCCATGAAAACGCGTGTCTCCAAGGACGGGTCAACCTGATGGAACACCTCCAGTGCCACGTCCAGCCCTGCGATGACCCCCGTTGCCTTGGCCAACACCGTCGCCAGACCACGAATGTCCGACGGGATGAGCGAGTCGGTGGTGATGTCCCCGTGCCCAAGGTCTTCCACCAGGGCACGCTCGATGGTCGATTTTATGGATGACGTGATTTGAAGCATTTTTTTATGTCCTGTCTGCTTTAGCCCTGCAATCCTCGATAACTTCCTTTGGAATCATACTGAGCGCCAGTATAGCCAGCGTCGGTACAATAATAACATCATCCAGTTGCCCGATGACAGGTATGAAATCAGGGATGAGGTCGAAGGGCAGCAGCAGATAGCCGATGGCCAGACCCAAGAGCAGCTTTGCCAGCCTGGGCGTCCGGCTGTCCTTGAGCACAAGCCGGTACACATTAAGCTCGCGTTTGAGGCTTTGTGATACGGACTTCAGCCGATTGAACATGGAATCCTACGTCTGTCTATAAGCCGCAAGGAAATCTTCTCTGGATATTCCCGCTTTACTGCATATCGTCCTTAAGGTGGAACTCTTGATTCTGAGGTGCCCAGGCATAGTCAAAGGCGTCCTGCTTCCGTCAGGATTCTCGCGTACCATTGAAATATGTTCTCTCTCCCTGGCTAGCCTAAAGCCCAGAATCTCAAATGCCTTTATGACTTGTGCTCTTGGAGCATCGACTGGGAACCTCCCGGTCAAACATTCACCCCAGTTTCGGCGATAAAGGCTTCAAGAACAGGGGGCTCCAAATCCAGCGTCTCTGAGCCAAAGGACTCAATGTGAAACTGGATGGCTGACTTTACATCTGCCAGAGCTTCCTCATAGCTATCCCCTTGGCCCACCACAATGCCATTCAAGCCCAGAGGATACGCCACGTACCCATCAGGGTTTTTCTCCACCACTATCTTGAATTGACGCATCACGTTCCTCCTCTGGCCTACTTCTCGCGCCCATTATACCAGGCTCCTGTGGGGGTGGGGGCTAAAGGCTAGGTGTTCGAATCAAGAGAAGGATTATCAGACTTCGGACACGGAAAAATGTTCACCCAGACACCACGGGGATGCATGCAGCCAGCTAATAGCTTGTTCAATCCTTGCGATGTGCTCATCTGCTGGGATTATGAAATAGAATCTGGACTGAACTCGGTGCCACCGTGCGACCCAAATCCGCTTGCACTTGAGTGCGTCTCTCAACTCACGGCCTCGTCGTTTGATGGCTTGCTCGACTGCACCGTGATCTCCGTGCTGGTAGACAACTAGGCTTTGTCCCCGTTCGAAGAATGGTTTGAGTTCGTCATACCAAACGTACTTTGTTCCACCATTTCTGTGCCGCTTCATGGATGGGATTTCCATTCCTGTGTCTGGGTCAAAGAACACCATATCTGTGTCTTGGAGAACATTCAGCGCTCCTCTAAACCAGTCTTGCCGGAAGCGGAATCGGTCATCCAACGGAATATCCCTGAAGTCAAACAGCTTGTCGAAGTAAACCGTGTTTGCGGGAAGAGCATGTGATGTTTGGAGGTTGGCAATCGTGCGCATCTCGCGATCGACCAGGGGTTTGAGGATTCGATACAACTCAGGATCGCAGGCGACCAGTGACTTATTCTTCTCAACAGACGTGTCAAGGTATCGAAAGGTTATTTGGCTGGGAACTGGTGCAATCTTTGTCTTTATCCAGACAATGCCCAATCGAAAGCCACCCACCTGATTCAGGGCTTGCAGCAGGCCGTACTTGCCGTAGTCTCCAATATCGCCGACGAAGTTGTCGTGTATTTTGTATCCCCTTACACTTCGTTGAGCATGCGGTCGAGGGCGATGCGGGCGTAGCGGGCTGTCTCTTCGTCCACCGTGATCTGGTTCGTAACCTCGCCGCGCAACAGGCAGTCCATCGTCCACAGCAGGTACGCCGGGTGGGTGCGGTACATGGTGGAGCAGGGGCACACCACCGAGTCAAGGCAGAAGACCAGCTTGTCCGGGTTTTCCTGTGCTATGCGGTTGACCAGGCTGATCTCTGTTCCGACGGCCCACTTGCTGCCCGCGGGCGCTTCGTTGATCTTCTTGATGATGAACTCGGTGGAGCCGTCGAAGTCGGCGGCCTGCCCGGTCTCCATGACGCACTCGGGGTGCACTATCACGTTGATGTCGGGGTAGGCGGCACGGGCCTTGTTTATCTGGGCCACCGAGAAGCGGGTATGCACCGAGCAGTGGCCCTGCCACAGGATGGCTTTGGACCGCTGTAGCTCCTCCGCGGTGTGGCCTCCAAGGGGCTTGAAGGGGTTCCACACCAGCATCTTTTCCAGGGGTACGCCCAGCTTCAGGCCGGTGTTGCGGCCAAGGTGCTGGTCCGGGAAGAAGACGATACGCTCGCCACGCTCATAGGCCCACTTCATCACCGCCGGCGCGTTGGAAGAGGTGCAGACGATGCCGCCGTTGCGGCCGCACAGGGCCTTTATGGCGGCGGTTGAGTTCATGTACGTGATGGGGATAATGCCCCCCTCGCCGAGGACATTGGTCAGGTCGTCCCAGCAGTCCAGCACGTCGTCGGTGCGGGCCATGTCGGACATGGAGCAGCCGGCGGTGATGTTGGGAAGTATCACCTTCTGATGGGGCGCACTGAGAATGTCAGCCGTCTCCGCCATGAAGTGGACGCCGCAGAAGACGATGAACTCCGCGTCAGGCTGGGCAGCGGCCTGCTGGGAGAGCTTCAGGGAGTCGCCGCGGAAATCGGCGAACTGGATTATTTCATCGCGCTGGTAGTGGTGACCCAGGATGACCAGACGAGTCCCAAGGGCATTCCTGGCCTCCCTGATGCGCCGGGTCAGCTCTTCGCCGCCCAGGTAGTGATACTCTCCGGGGATGCTCTGCCAGCTGACCACCGCGGCAAACTCCTCTGCCAGAGGCTTCACGTCCAATGACTCATCGGTTCGACAGAACGCTGACTGCTCCACCTCGGTCAGTGGTATATACGGAATCTTCTCGGTAGTCGGCATCTTAAATCACCTCGTTGCGACACTAAGGCCTTTTTCCAGGACCACTCCCTGAAGGGACCAGGGGCCGGTCTTCTCAATACGGACGTCTACCAGTTCACCCAGGGCATCTGCCTCATGGGAGAAGAACACCAGTTTATTGCTGCGTGTGCGTCCCTGCCACTGTCCACGGTTACGGCCTTCCACAAGAACATCCATGACCTGTCCTGCCAACTCCGCGTTGGTGTTGGTGACTGTGCTTTCCTGAAGCTGCTCAATGGCCTGGACGCGGGCCTTCTTATCTTCAGATGGAATGTCGTCTTTCATCTTTCGGTGGGCGATGGTCCCGGGCCTGGTGGAGTAGGCTGCCACATGCACCTTATCGAACTTTATGTCCCTGATGAGATTCAGCGATGCCTGGAACTGCACGTCCGTCTCTCCAGGGAAACCGACAATGACATCGGTGCCCATCGAAACGTCCGGGACGGTGGCCCTGATCCTGTCGACCAGACGCCGGTAGTCGTCGGATGTGTAGCCGCGGCGCATAATTTGTAAAATCTCATCATCGCCCGCTTGGAAGGGCAGATTGATGTGCTCGCACACCTTGGGCAGATCGCCAACCGCCTTGATGATACGGTCGCTCATATACTTGGGGTGTGATGTCAGGAAGCGTATTCGCCGTAGCCCTTCAACACTGTGCACCTCCGTTAGAAGGTCGGCCAGGTCAGGCTTGTCGGGCAGGTCTTGCCCGTAGGCATCCACAGTCTGCCCAAGGAGAGTAATCTCCTTGACTCCTCGATGCACCAAGAGGTCTACCTCTCTAACTATGTCCTCGATGGAGCGGCTGACCTGCCTGCCCCTGCGGTACGGGATGATGCAGAACGAGCAGAACTCGTCACAGCCGTGGATGATGGGTAGATAGGTGGATATTTGGGGTTTGACGGGGGCCAGGTTACTCAGGCAACCCTCCACATCTATCCCCAAACGCTCTCCAAGCAGGTCAATGAGAGGTTCGTACTGCTGAGGGCGCATGAACACGTCGACGTAAGGGAACCGCTTTTGAAGATCGCCTGATTTTGGCCCAACCATGCAGCCCATGAGAGCGACGATCCGCTGTGGATTGCCCTGCTTCAAGGGCTTGAGGGAGGTCATCATTCCAACGACCTTGTCCTCCGCACTCTGGCGCACCACGCAACTGTTGAGGACAATGACATCGGCCTCTCCTGGCGCGGCAGCTTCCTCCAGCCCAAGGCCTTCAAGGGCGCTGGACAGCCGTTCTGAATCGGCCTTATTCATTTGGCAGCCGATGGTCCAGATATAGTAACGGTGGCTGTCCACCTGGTCTTCTAACAACTGTTTCTATCCCTTGGTCATTGATGAGTGAGAAGGTGGCGGAGGGAATGGGATTCGAACCCATGAGAGAGCTTGCGCCCTCTAACCGCTTAGCAGGCGGCCGCACTAGGCCACTATGCGATCCCTCCTGCGTGTGCATATAACTATAACAGATGGTAATGAAACCCCACAAGACCTCACGCACGTTGCGGGATAAGTGCAGAAAACACTGCTCATTTGCTACCCCCGACGGGGCCTGTGTCTGTCTGCGCTGTCCACCATTACGGTAACCGGGCCATCGTTCTGAATGTCCACGAGCATGCGCTGCTGGAACCGTCCCGTTTCCACTTTTAGGCCCGTCTCTTTGAACAGGCTGACAGTCTTTTCGAAGATGGCCTCTGCCTGTTCAGGCGGGGCTGCATCGGTGAAGGAGGGTCGGCGTCCCTTGCGGACGTCAGCGTAGAGAGTGAACTGGCTGACTACAAGGAGTTGTGTTGCTGCTTCCAGTGAGGAGATGTTGAAATGACCCGCCTCGTCGTCAAAGATACGGAGGTTGACGACCTTCTCGACCACGTAGCGTGCATCCTCTTCTCCGTCGTCCCGTCCCACGCCAAGGAATACGACAAGTCCCTTCTCGATCCGTCCCACCACTTCATCCACCGCCACCGACGCTCTAACCACTCGCTGGACAAGGGCGCGCATCCCTGTGTCCCCCTTGCCTAGGCTTCCTTGGTTGCCTCTTTGGCTACTTCTTTGACCGCACTCTTGGAAGAGGTCTCTTTCTCCACCGCGGGTGTTGCCGTTTTAGCCGTGGTCCCGTTGCTACCACTGCCACCATCGAGGTTGGGCTGGTCTTTCCTGGCGTAGTCGGTCGTGTAGAAACCACTGCCCTTGTATATCACCGTTGGGGCGTGAAACTTCCTGCGCGACATCGATTGGCAGAGAGGGCAGGACTGCGTCGTCTCTGCATCGAAGCCCTGCTTCAGTTCAAACCGGTTATTGCAGCTTATGCATTCGTACTCGTATATTGGCACATATCCTCCGCGGCGTTAGCAGTTTGGGTCTACTGCTGCTAACACATACTCATGTAATTTAAGGGCTTGCGGGTTTCCTGTCAACACGCACAGTACAGGGCGAATTTGTAGCTTCAAGAAACGGGTATTCACAAAAAGCCATGAGCTAGTACAATACTTCAAATGAGTTGCACGGCAATTGCGACCTCCGACAAGGTGATATTGGAGAGGTCAAACGATGGACTTTCCCTGGTTGCGGCCCGGAGTATTCTGCCGGGTGAAGTGGTCTTGCATATAGCAGGTCAGCCGGTTGTCAGTCCATCCAGGTACTCTGTACAAATTGACGCGAATGTACATCTCGAAGGCCCGCCTGAGTCCATGAGCAATTATATTAACCACAGCTGCAACCCTTCGTGCTATATAGATTGGGCGTCCTTGAGTTTTGTCGCACTCCGTACAATTCAACCAGGGGAAGCGATCACCTTCCACTATTGCACCAGCGAATGGGACATGAAGGAGAAGTTCGAGTGCAGATGTGAGGCCGCAAGCTGCTTGGGCACTATCGGGGGTGCAAAGCACCTTGGCCCGGAGGATATCGAAGCGATTCTCCCGCGTTTGTCGCCCTATCTGGTCCACGAAGTTTCTGGTCTGAGATAAGGTATGGGCTGACCATGTATCTCGCCATATATCCGGTATTAGCACGCCTTTATATGCAAGTACGGGGATTGACCGAGTTCTACCGAAGAGAATACAATCTAATTACATTCGCCCCTCAGGAAGGGAGCTTTTGAGCAAGATTACCTTTCCGTCGGCGGTGGAGGTGGCTGAGACAGACGATTTACCACAGGAAGCCTGTGGCGTGGTAGGTGTATATGCCCCGGGGGAAGACGTAGCCCGTATCGCTTTCTTCGTGCTTTTTGCTCTCCAGCACCGGGGCCAGGAGAGCGCCGGTATCAGTGTCAGCGACGGGGAAACTCTACGTCTCAACACCGCCATGGGACTTGTGGCCCAGGCCTTCCGCGAGCAGGACCTGGAACGCCTCACAGGGCACATAGCCATAGGCCACACCAGGTATTCCACCGCCGGTTCCAGCAATCTCTGTAATGCCCAGCCCATACTCGTGCGAGGCCCATACGGAGAGTTGGCCCTTGGACATAACGGTAACGTGGTCAACGCGGTGTCCCTGAAGCGTGAATTGGAGGAGTGGGGTTGCCAGTTTACCGCCACCACAGATTCAGAGGTTATTGCCCAGTTGCTTGCCAACGCTCCGGGACGGGATTGGGGCGAGCGGGTGCAGTACATGATGCGACGGGTCCAGGGAGCATACTCCCTGGTGGTTCAGACCAAGGACTCCCTGATTGCCATTAGAGACCCGCTTGGGGTGCGGCCCCTGTGCGTTGGTAAAATGAACGGGGGCTGGATAGTCGCCTCTGAGAGCTGTGCTCTGGACCACCTTGGCGCTGAGCTGCTGCGGGAGGTAGAGCCGGGAGAGGCCATCATAATAAACGGTGATGGCATGAAGACTCTCTATAAGGGCAGCGAGCGGAAGAGGGCTTCCTGCATCTTCGAATACATATACTTTGCGCGGCCGGACAGCATCATCGGTGGAAAGCTGACGTACTCCGTGCGCCAGGCGATGGGGGCCCAGTTGGCCAGGGAGCATCCTGTGGACGCCGATGTGGTCATCGGGGTGCCGGACTCGGCCACCGCAGCCGCGGTTGGCTATGCCAATGAGGCCGGGATTCCCTATAGTGAAGGTCTGTTGAAGAACCGGTACGTGGGACGCACCTTCATCGAGCCGGACCAGCGGGTGAGGGACCTTGGCGTGAAGCTCAAGTTCAATACCCTGTCGGCGGTCTTATCCGGCAAAAGGGTGATAATCGTAGACGATAGTATTGTTCGTGGGACTACAACGCCACACGTCGTTCGCCTTGTGCAGAAGGCTGGTGCTACCGAGGTGCACCTGCGGGTGTGTGCCCCGCCTATCCGCCATCCCTGTCAACTTGGCGTGGACATGGCCTCTTATCGTGAACTCATCGCCGCCAACAAGAGCATCGAGGAGATACGACAGTTCGTTGGGTCTGATTCCCTCGGCTATCTCAGTGTGGAAGGGCTGCTTAAAGCCGTGGATGGCGGCCAGGATACTCACTGTTTGGGCTGTTTCACCGGCAACCATCCGATTCCAGTCCAGTTGGAGATGAACAAGCTGTCCCTGGAAGTTGCCTCCGCCGTGACGAGTTCCAATGCCGGGTGAGACCTATCTTGCCGCGGGGGTTGACCACGAGGCTGCTCGGAAGGCCAAGGAAGCCATAAAAGCCCTGGCATCCAAGACCCTTCAGCCTGAGGTGCTTGGTGGTGTGGGTTTCTTCGGCGGAATGTACCAGTTGCAGGGCTATCGTCAGCCTGTACTGGTTTCCAGCACCGACTCACCTGGAACCAAGCTGAAGCTCGCTACCCTGACCGGACGCTTTGATACAGTTGGAATCGATGTCGTGAACCACTGCGTCAACGATGTTTTCACGTGCGGTGCAAAACCCATTTTCTTCCTTGACTATATAGGTGTTGGCCGTCTGATCCCCGGAAGGGCTGAGGCCCTTGTGAAGGGCGTTGCCGATGCGTGCCTGGCTGTGGGTTGTTCTCTCATAGGTGGGGAGACGGCGCAGTTGCCCGGCATCTATCCGGAGGAAGAGTTCGACCTGGCAGGGTTCGCGGTGGGCGTAGTAGAGAAGGACGCCGTCATAAATGGCTCCACCATCGTTCAGGGCGATGTGCTGCTTGCGATACCCTCAAATGGCCTGCACACCAACGGCTATTCTCTAGCGCGAAGGGTGTTCAAAGTTGAAGAGGACCCCTCGATCCTGAGTCGCAGCTATCCAACTCTGGGTAGGACACTGGGAGAGGCGCTTCTGGAGCCCCATCGCTGCTACTATCCTTTGCTGGTGCCTGTGCTGCCCCTCATCAAGGGTATGTCCCACATCACCGGTGGAGGGTTGCCGGAAAACGTGCCAAGGATTCTGCCAAAGGGGCTGGGTGCGCGGTTCGATACCTCTGCGTGGGAGGTTCCACCAATCTTCACCCTGATCCAGGAAGCAGGCCAGGTGGAGAGGAATGAGATGTTCGACGTGTTCAACATGGGTATCGGCATGGTGCTTGCGTGCGCTCCGGACAAGACGGACGAGGTACGTCGCCTTGTGCCCGAGGCCCGTGTTGTGGGAGAGGTGATCATAGGGGATGCCAATGAACCTGTTGTGCTAGAATGAAGCGCGATTTTATTTGTACAGCGCTAAGGAAAAATATGGCTAACCGTTCAAAAAACTCCGAACCGACTATAGATTACCAAGTGGTGCGCCTATCAGTGACTTGGGATACGGTTCTTTTCCCCTTTGAGCAGTGGAAGCTGGGGCAAGTTCTGCCGGAGTTGGGCTATTCGGTGGCGCAGGATGTGGCAAGACAACCAGGACTGGGCGGCAGAGTCGAGGTAACAGGCCAGATTGCGGCAAAGGGGAGAACAGGCTTGGTTCTGAATAGTGAAAGGCGACAATTAGTCATTGACGCCGCCGCTCCTTCTTCTGCAATAGAAGAGTTAGACAGTATCGAGCAAGCCCTCTCTGACAGGCTTCATTTTGATAGCAAGAAAGTAGCGCAGGGGTACTAAGTAGATACACAATTGCTTATCTGGAGTGACAAGTCTCCGTTGAAGGTGTTAAGTGACTATTGGTCTAAAGCCTCTGATTTCAGGTCGTTTGAAGAATTGCTCGGGCAATCGTGCAGCAAATACTCCTTGCATCTGTTCACGCCAGGTAAAACTCCCCTGAGTACCGATTGGCTTGATATCAGGCTAGAGCCTTCTAATAGAGCACCGGATGTCTGCTATTTTTGTTTGGTGATATATAGACATCCAGACAAGGGGAATGTAATTGCCTTTACCGAGAAAATCCTAACTCTAGTCCAGAACCTTGTTCAAAGGGTAGAACGAGAATCGTGACAACGGGATCTCTGCTACAAGTTGAGGGTGATGTCAATACCAACTCACACTTGGTTTGGCCTTCTAAGGAGACGCCTCCTGAAGAGAGGGGAGAACCTCTATCTGCTACAAACCAAACTCCCCGCGATTTAAGATCGGAATACGTTTTAGAGAGGCAAGTGGCGGAAGGGCTTGGTAGCTTACAGACCTTGACTTCTGAGATTGACGCTTCACTACAGGCGCCGGTAGCTTCTAATGTTGATACCGTGCCCATACATGTTCAGTCGCCTGCAACACGCCCAATACGCCCCACCATAGCTCGCGAAGCCCGCTCATATTTGACCGGAGATATGGAGAGACTGACCAGGGTGATTTTTGCCATTATAGAGGTGGAATCGGCTAGGTGTTGGATGCCTGTGCAAAGGGTCGTGGTTGGGTTGAAGAGGAGCTTTGAAGAGGATTGGATTGAAATTGTATTTAGGGTGCATGTTAAAGGTAATAGTGGCCAAGCCTTTGCATTTTGGGATGCTATTGGCAGTGCTATTGATAGATGTAGACCTACATTGGCTGCAGGGCCTCAGCAATTGTTAGACGAGCAGATGGCTGTCTTTGTGGAATGGGAATAGCTAAATGCCGCTTGATCCCCGAGATTTCCTAGCTATTGCTGAAAGAGTGGCAACAGACCACCTTAATTCAGAAGCAGCTTTACGTACAGCAGTGGGGAGAGCTTACTACGCCACGTTTTTGCGCGCCAGAGAACGCTTAGGAGTAGGTGGTCGGCATCGTATACATCGAAAGGTGATTAGCGCATTAAAACGAGCGGACAGTGCAGCTGGGAACCAACTTGATAAGCTGGAAGAGCTGCGTGGCATTGCTGACTATGACCTAAACGTGAGAGACCCCCTACGCTCAAATTGGAATGATAATTGGACGATGGCTGAAGGTTTCGCGAACCACGTTTTGAGACGAATCGAGAGAATTCGTTAGGATTATTACTATTTATCGAGGTAATCGATGAAAGCCTTAATCAGCGTATACGATAAGACGGGCGTTGTGGAGTTCGCCCGTGATCTGCAAAAGACCGGCATAGAACTGGTCAGCACAGGGGGCACCCACAAGACCCTCAGCGAAGCAGGCTTGCCAGTTCGGCAGGTCTCAGAAATCACCGGCTCTCCGGAGATTCTGGATGGCCGTGTGAAAACCCTGCACCCCATCATCCACGGCGGGATACTGGCGCGGCGGGACAATCCGGAGCACATGTCCGAGTTGGCGACGCTTCAGATGGACACAATAGACCTGGTGGCGGTGAACCTCTATCCCTTTGCAGCCACCATAGCCAGGCCCGGGGTAACTCTGGACGACGCCCTGGAGAACATAGACATAGGCGGCCCCACCATGATCAGGGCGGCGGCTAAGAACTTCCCATTCGTCGTCGTCGTGGTGGACCCGGACGACTATCCCTGGGTGGCCGAACGCATGGTTGAGGACGGACTCACCATCGAAGAGAGGCGTGGGCTGGCCCAAAAGGCGTTTCAGCACGTTGCCCTCTACGATACTATCGTCGCCCAGTACCTGCGGGGCCAGGACGGCGATCTTGGCCAGGAACTGACCCTGGGATACAGAAAATTATACGACCTGCGCTATGGCGAGAACCCTCACCAGCAGGCAGCCTTCTACGGCGACCCGTCTCCCGCTGGCATTGCCGGGGCAAAGCAGCTTCACGGCAAAGAACTGTCCTTCAACAACATCCTGGACGCCGATGCTGCCTGGCGAGCGGTGTCGGACTTCAAGGAGCCCGCGGTCGCAGTCATAAAACACACCAACACCTGCGGACTGGCCTGTCACGAAGACCAGGCTGAGGCATACAGGCGTGCCTTCTCCGGAGACCCCGTATCCGCCTATGGAGGCATCGTGGCCTTCAATCGTACGGTGACTGGGGAAGCTGCGGAAGCCATGCGCCAGGTCTTTTATGAGATCGTCGTTGCGCCTGCTTTCGAGCAGGCCGCCCTGGATATTCTGATGAAAAAGCGAGACCTGCGTATTCTGGCCGTCGGTGAGTCGCAGCCGCAGGGTGAGAAGGGATGGGAGGTGCGTCAGGTCGCTGGTGGTGTGCTTATGCAGACCCCGGACATCCTGGAAGAGGACCCACAGGGCTGGCAGGTGGTCACGGACCGCAAGCCCACCAAAGAAGAGCTTCTTGACCTGGCCTTCGCTTGGAGGGCCGTCAAACACGTTAAGTCCAACGCCATAGTAATTGCCAAAGGCCAGACGTTATTGGGCATGGGGGCAGGGCAGCCCAACCGGATTATAAGCGTCCAACTGTCTCTCAAGGCCGCAGGTCAGGCTTCCAAGGGCGCGGTACTGGCCTCGGATGCCTTCTTCCCCTTCGCCGATGGTCTGGAGGTCGGAGCGGAGGGCGGCGTTACCGCCGTGGTGCATCCCGGCGGTTCCATTAGAGACGGGGAAGTCATCGAGGCAGCTAATCGCCTAGGCTTGGCGATGGTATTCACTGACGTGCGGCACTTCCGGCACTAAGGCCAGTCATGCCTCCAGTCGTAGACGTAGTCATTCCCGTCCTCAACGAAGAGAAGGCCCTGCCGGAGTCAGTGGCCACACTCCATCAGTTCCTGAGCGACCATGCGCCCTACCAGTTTCGTATCGTCATCGCCGACAACGGCTCCACCGACCAGACCCCTGCTATCGCCGAAAGCCTTTCTCAAAAATACCCGGAGGTGAGTTGGACGCGGCTGGAGATCAGGGGGAGAGGCAGGGCGCTGCGTAAGACGTGGCTGGAGAGCGACGCCGATATCCTCACCTACATGGACGTTGACCTCTCCACGGGACTGGACGCCTTCCCTCCGCTGGTGCGCGCCATTGAGGAGGAGGGCTACGATCTGGCGACAGGCTCTCGACTCATGAAGGGTTCTGTGGTGAAGAAACGTACTTTGAAAAGGGAGGTCACCTCTCGGTGCTACAACCTGATAATCAAGGCCACCTTCTTCACCCGTTTCTCCGATGCCCAGTGCGGGTTCAAGGCCATCAGTCGTAACGCGGCCCAGTTTCTGGTTCCCAAGATACAGGACCAGGGATGGTTCTTCGACTCCGAGTTGCTGATACTGGCTGAGAAGGGCGGCTTCCGCATCAAGGACGTGCCTGTGGAGTGGGTGGACGACCCTGACAGTCGTGTCCACGTCGTCAAGACCGCCACGGACGACCTGAAGGGGCTGCTGCGGCTGCGGCTGGGCGGGCTGTCGAAGGCACTGAAGTCCAACGAGGTTTAGAGAGGAACGTAGGGGCGATTCATGAATCGCCCCTACGGGAATGCCTTAGAACGCCCGCTCACTTCCTTCGACGTGCTCAGGGTGAGCAGAATGGGAATGTCATGCTGAGCGAAGCGAAGCATCTAAGGCGTATGTTAGTGCAAGAAACAGGCTTTAGATTCTTCATTTCATTCAGAATTACAGGTGTTTCTCCCGCTCATGGTGAGCCCGTCGAACCACATCAGCGAGTGGAACCCCATTAGTGGGCCTTTACAAAAAACTCCATCTCCTCTATCAGCGCCTCCACCCTGCGTTTGACTTCGATACGAATCTCCCTGACCTTCTCGATCGGTTTGTCTTTTGGGTCTTCCAGGCCCCAGTCCTCCGTCACCACCATGTTGGCGGGGCACGCATCCTCCACGTTGCACCCCATGGTGATGACCCGCTCGGCGGAGTCCAGCATATCTTGTGTGAGTAGTGCAGGCTGTTTTGTGGAAAGGTCCATGCCAAGTTCTGCCATCGCAAGGACGACGGTTGGGTTGACCTGATCGCCTGGTTAGGTGCCGGCCGAGTAAGCGACGGCCCTGCCCTGGGCAATGTGGTTGAAGAATGCCTCGGCCATCTGGCTGCGTCCGGAGTTGTGGACGCACACAAAGAGGATTTTTTGTGAATTGTTGGTCATGTGTTTACTTCTTGGTCGGCTTACTTTGTGACAGATTCAGGGTGAGCTGTGCTAACCTGTAGCAAATACAGTGATGTCACAGCGGATGGGGTAATTGCTGTTATTCTTTGGTATCCTTCCTAGGTAAAGTAGTATCGATAGGTTCAATGGCTACCAAGAATTCCGCGTATTCACCATAGCCATCAAGAAGCTCGTCTAATCCATCCTGGTCTAAGATACGGATATTCATATACGGTTCTTTGACAACTGGTACAATCGTAGTCACTGTATAGCGAGTTTTGTTCATGAAGTCATCACGGGCGCTATCTGATATCACGAAAGAATCCACAGGGTTGGATACCATTCCCCCATAAATCGTCCTCAGTTCTTCAAGCAATCTGACCCCGACGTTTACTAATTCCTCTGCTGCATCTTGGCTCACACGTTCGCCGTGGACAGCTCTGTTAGCTATAGCAATGACATCTCGAAGAGGTTCCGCAAGTTTAGCAGGCATATCGCCAGAATGTTGGAGGTCACGAATTAGCGTGGTTAAGCTAGTTGGCCTCTTGGGAGAAGAACTGTCAACCCCCACTGAATGCATGGCTCTGAGCACTTGCTCTAACTGCATACGTAGTTCGGCTAAGGCAAGTGTGGGGTCATGTTCAACTCGCTCAAGGATAGAGGCTCCAAATTCTTGCTGTGTGTAACTAGGTGAGGATACAGGAGCCTGCTCCCCTACTTTCTCGGTCACGTTCTTTATTTCGGCATCCAGTTCTCCCCCACCTGGCAATTTTATTCTTGTCACGCGTTGGATGAGGTCTGATAGTTGTGAATGGAACAGGATGAGTACAAAAGAGACTACAACAGGCCAAGCCAGGGTTTTCACGTACTCAAGAACGAGTTCAGGAGTAGACATTTCAATCCTCCAAGGAATTCTTCAACCCCCTACCCCACAACAACGTTGACGAGACGGCCGGGGACATAAACAATCTGGCGCACCTGCTTGCCCTCCAGGTGTGGCTGCACCGTGCGACTCTCCATCGCCAGACGTTTCGCCTCCTCCTCGCCGATGTCCGCGGCAACCTGGATGCGGTCACGAACTCGGCCGTTGACCTGCACAACCAGTGTCACCTCCTCGTCCCGGGCCAGTTCCTCGTCCCACTTGGGCATCAGCTGGCTGTGGATGCTGTAGGCGTGGCCTGTCCGCTCCCAAAGCTCCTCCGTGATGTGGGGGGCAATCGGGGCAATGAGCAGCAACAGCTTCTCGATGGTGTCCTGCCAGGTGTCGGCGGCGACTCCGCCCTCGTCCCATGCCCTGCTCATGTGGTTGGTCAGCTCCATCATGGCCGCCAGAGCTGTGTTGAACTTGAAACGCTCAAGGTCGGCTTCCACACGGCGAATGGTCTTGTGAGTCATACGCCGCAAGCCGCGATCGGTCTCTTGCGAGTGGTCCGGCTGCTTGCGTAGCCCGGACACGTCCCTTTGCGAAATATCCCACACGCGGTTGAGCCAGCGGGCCATGCCGTTGATGCCGGAGTCGGACCACTCGCCGCCCTGGTCCCAGGGGCCAAGAAACATGAGATAGGTGCGTACCACATCGGCTCCCAGTTCATTCACATAGGGGTCTGGAGTGACGACGTTGCCCCTCGACTTGCTCATCTTCTGGTGGTCGGCAATGATGGTTCCCTGGTTGAAGAGGCGCAGGTATGGCTCGTCGTAGTTCACCACGCCAAGGTCTCGCAGTGCCTTGTTGAAGAAGCGGGCGTATAGCAGGTGCATCACGGCGTGCTCTGCGCCGCCGGTGTACTGGTTCACGGGTAGCCATTGCTTCGCGGCCTCGGGATCGACGGGGCCGTTTTGGTAGTAAGGGCTGGTGTAGCGCAGGTGGTACCAGGAGGAGTCCACAAAGGTATCCATTGTGTCCGTCTCACGCTGGGCATCGCCGTGGCAGTTGGGGCAGGTGGTGTTCAGGAAGCCCTTGTGGTACTTCAGGGGCGACTCACCCGTTGGCCTGAACTGTGCGTCCTCAGGCAGTAAAATGGGCAGTTCCTCCTCTGTGATGGGCACGGTGCCGCAACGGTCGCAGTAAACGATGGGTATGGGTGTGCCCCAGTAGCGCTGGCGGGATATGAGCCAGTCCCGCAGCCTGTAGGATACGGTGCGGTGTCCCCATCCCTGTCCTTCGACGTGATCGGCGATACGCTCCTTGCCCTGGCTCGACGGCAGCCCGTCGAAGCTGCCGGAGTTGACCTGTGTCCCCTCATTCACGAGGGCCTCCTGCAACTCCTCGCCGTCCCAGCCGGACGGTGCGATGACCACTCGTATTGGCAGGTCGTACTTCTGCGCGAACTCGAAGTCGCGCTGGTCGTGGGCAGGCACGCCCATGACGATGCCCGTGCCGTAGCTCAGCAGGGCGTAATCGGCGATGTAGAGGGGCACGCGGTCGCCGTTGAGGCGGTTGGTGGCGTATGAGCCGATGAATACCCCCGTCTTCTCATGCTCGGTGGATAAGCGCTCCACCTCCGATTGGCGGCGGGCCTGCTCAACGTACGCCTCGACCTCGGCGCGGCGGTCTGGGGTGGTCAGCTTCGCCACAAGTGGGTGCTCAGGAGCCAGCACCATGAAGGTGACGCCGTAGATGGTGTCGATGCGGGTGGTGAAGGTGCGTATCTCCTTCTCCTCCAGCCCGTACCCGGATATGTCGAAACCTATCTCAATGCCAACGCTGCGGCCTATCCAGTTGGTCTGCATGGCCTTGATCCGCTCGGGCCAGTCAAGGAGGCCGGAGTAGTCCAGAAGCTCGTCGGCGTACTTCGTTATGCGGAAGAACCACTGCTCCAGGTCGCGGCGAGACACAGGCGAGTCGCACCGCTCGCACTTGCCATCGACGACCTGCTCGTTGGCAAGCACCGTCTGGCAGGTCGGGCACCAGTTGGCGGGGGCCTTGGCGCGGTAGGCCAGCCCGGCCTTGTAGAACTGGAGGAAGAGCCACTGTGTCCAACGGTAGTATTCGGGCAGGGCGCAGATTATCTCCCTGTCCCAGTCATAGACCGACCCCATGGACTTGAGCTGGCGGCGCATGTTCTCGATGTTGTCCATGGTCCACTTATGAGGATGGATGCCCTGCTTGATGGCCGCGTTCTCGGCAGGGAGTCCAAAGGAATCAAAGCCCATCGGGTGGAGGACGTTATACCCCTGCATGCGGCGGAAGCGGGAATGGGCGTCCGCGGGTGCCATAGTGTACCAGTGACCTATGTGGAGGTTCCCGGAAGTGTAGGGGAACATGGTAAGCTCATACCACTGGGGGCGAGGGTCGTCGTCCCTCACCTGGTACAGCTTGTCGCTGTCCCAACGCTCCTGCCACTTGCGGTCTAGCTCCTGGGGACTGTATCTCTGTTCAGGGGTGTTCATGGACATGGATGTATCTCCGTAGCAAACTGCAGGTATTATAGAATCTCACGAAGACAAACCACAAGGACGAAGGCAAAAACGATGTCGGTGAGCCTTGACAACCTGGATTATACAGCGTTACTATTTTCACGAATCTTACATAATGGGGGAGAATCGGGAAAATTCCGATTCCAGATGTTTATGGTTTGCATAATCAATGCTGAAGGATACCCACCTGCAGGCAACTATGGTCACTACTCCACTGGTAAAACTATCGGTTGAAAAGCCCTCTCACGATGAGATGGCTTTTTTAGTGCCACAAATACGGAATACCGGAGAATATAATGAGGCTATCATTCCTGCCCCGTGAAGAGAAATTCTTCTTCTTCTTTCAACAGAGCGCGGCCAACCTCAGGGCAACGGCAACGAAGCTGCTTGACCTGATGGAGAACTACGAAAACGTCCCGGAAAAGGTGGCCGAGATCAAACGCCTGGAGGAGGTGGGGGACACCATTATTCACACGATTATGACCAGCCTCCACAAGACCTTCGTCACTCCCCTGGACAGAGAGGACATCGCCACGCTGGGAGAGCGTATGGACGATATAGTGGACAGCATAGAAGAGGCTGCACGCATCATGGTGGAGTATCGGATCGAGGATACCACGGAGGAAGCCAAGGAGCTTGCCCGCATCCTCCTGCGCTGCTCTGAAACCATTGAGCAAGCTATCGGACTGTTGCACTTCAGAGGGGCCAAGCTGGAGGCGATTCTCCCCCTGGCTACAGATATCAACACCCTTGAGAACGAGGCGGACCAGGTGGTCAGCAGGGCAATGGCGGGGCTTTTCAACAGCGATGTTTCCCCGATCTACGTACTCAAGTGGAAGGAAGTCTACAACCTGCTTGAACAGGCCACGGACTTCTGCGAGGATGCGGCCAACATGCTGGAAGGCATTGTGTTGAAGCATGCCTGAACAAGCCATCCTCATAATCACAATAGCCCTGGCTCTAGCCTATGCCTACGGCAACGGCATAAACGATGCCGCCAATTCCATTGCCACTGTAGTCTCCACCCGTGTCATGACCCCCCTGGCGGCGGTGATAATGGGCGGAAGCATGAACATGCTTGGCGCCCTTACAGGGACCTCCGTCGCCAAGACCATCGGCAAGGGGATTGTGGACCCGGACCTCATGTCTCAGACCGCTGTGATGGCGGCCATCATGTCGGCAGTGGTCTGGGTAGTTGTAGCCACACGCTTTGGGTTTCCCGTAAGCGTGAGCCACTCTCTGGTGGCCGGGGTGCTTGGCGCAGGAGTGGCGCATGCAGGGTTTGAGGCAGTTAAGACCGCCACGGTCTACAAGGTGCTTCTGGCCCTTGCCCTTTCCCCGCTTCTGGGGTTTGGAGCTGCCTTTATCTTCATGATCATCATCTACCGGGTCTTTCGACGCTGGACACCTCATCAGGTGACCGCGCTCTTCGGGAAACTGCAGATACTTTCAGCGGCTTTCCTGGCCTATAGTCACGGCAAGAACGATGCCCAGAACGCCATGGGTATCATGGCCCTGGCCGTGGGAGTGTACTACTCTCAAGATGTCTCAGTTGACCTTTGGATGCAGATAGTCAGCGCCCTTATGATAGGATTCGGCACAGCCTTTGGAGGATGGAAGGTCATCCGCACGCTGGGAATGCGCGTGACCAAGCTTCAGCCTTCCAGCGGCTTCGCAGCCAATGCTTGCGCCGCAGCCGTTATCGAAGCGGCGTCCACCATTGGGCTACCTGTGAGCACCACTCACACCACCAGTTCGGCAATCATGGGAGTGGGGGCAACACGGCGACTTTCGGCGGTGCGCTGGGGAGTCACCCGGGGCATCCTCTGGGCGTGGCTGGTGACCTACCCCTTCTGTGCCATCCTGGGCTGGATACTGGCCAAAATCCTGGGAGCAATACTGTAGGGCGCTACTCCACCACTTCCAGGCCTGCGTAGGCAAGGAGAAGCCTCTTGATCCCGGATTCGCCCTTGAATGCCACCGTTACCTCGTGGTCCTGACCTGAGGCGATGCAGCTCACCACAATCCCATCGCCGAATTTGGGGTGGCGTACCTTCTCTCCCGCCTTCAGAGGTGAGCTTGTCTTCTCCTCGGCAGCCAGGCTGACCCTTCCGCGAAGGGGTTGACCAACGGCAGAGACCCGTTTGTTTGCCTGGGTCATGGGAGATACCAGGTGCTTCGGGATGTCGTTCAGGAAACGGGATGGCATGTTGGCGCTGCCGTTGCCCTTGAAACCCCGTCGAAAGGCCCTGGTAAGGTACAGTCTGTCTTTGGCCCTGGTCATGCCAACGTAGAACAGTCGCCTCTCCTCCTCCATCTGGTCGGGGTCGTCGAAAGAGCGTATATGTGGCAGAAGCCCCTCTTCAAGACCGGCAATAAACACCACCGGAAACTCCAACCCCTTTGCCTGGTGGAGGGTGATCAGATTAATGGAGTCCTGGCCTTCATCCAGGCTGTCGATGTCGGAGACCAGGGCAACCCCCTGCAGGAACTCGGTGAGCCTGTCCTCCGGGTCAACGTCCTGGAACTTCAGCGCAGTCGAGCGTAGTTCCTGCACGTTCTCCCACCGCTCATGACCCTGCTCGCCGTCCTCCGTGAGGTAGCTCCTGTACCCCGTGCGCTCCACGACGGCGTCTATCAGCTCCGCCACCCCAAGATTCTCACCCTCTTCTATGAGTGCGTTGATGAGATGTAGGAACCTTGCCACCGCCTGGGAAGAGCGGGTATCCAGCGAAGGGCCGCTTTGTAGGGGCAGTTCATGAACTGCCCCTACCTTCTCTGTTGCCAGCTGCATTGCAGAGTAGATGGGGATACCGCCGTCACTGGCCATCTGCGTTAGTTGCTCAACCGTCCGTTGGCCTATGCCTCTGGTGGGTACGTTAATCACCCGTGCGAGGCTGACCTCGTCGTAGGGGTTATGGATGACCCGCAGATAGGCTATTACGTCTTTCACTTCCTTGCGCTGGTAGAACCGCAGCCCTCCTATCAGCTTGTAGGCGATGCCGTATCGGAGGCATCCTTCCTCCAGGGCGCGGGACTGGGCGTTCACGCGGTACATCACGGCGCACTCGCCAAGGCTGCGTCCGTCCTCACGCTTCAGCCGTTCTATCTCTCGCAGCACCTGCTGGGCTTCCTCGTCCGGGTTGAAGGCCTCGCCAACGAACACGGGGCTGCCGCGCTGGTTGTGGGTCAACAGGGGTTTATCCATTCTCTTGCGGTTGGCGGATATCACCGCGTGGGCGGCCTCCAGTATGGTCTCCGTGGAGCGGTAGTTCTCCTCCAGCGTGACCACCTGGGCCTCCGGGTAGTTTCTCTGAAATGAAAGGATGTTGCGTATGTCCGCGTTGCGCCAGGAGTAAATGGACTGGTCAGGATCGCCCACCACGCAGATGTTGTGATGCTTTCCAGCCAGCTGACGGGCGATGGCATACTGCGCTATGTTGGTGTCCTGGAACTCGTCGATGAGGATGTGCTCGTAGCGCGACTGGTACCTCTCCAGCACAGGGCCATTGTCCCTGAAAAGAGTGTAGGTCTTAACCAACAGGTCATCGAAGTCCACCGCTTTGTTCCGTTGCAGCAGTTCCTCGTACTGTCGGTATGCCCTGTGTATGATCACTTCCAGTGGGCTGGAGCGCCCGGTGGCAAAGGTCTCCGGATCGATGAGCTGACTCTTGGCCGCGGATATGGCAGACAGGATTGACCTTGGGGAGAAGCGTTTGGGGTCTATCTCCGCTGCTTCCATGGCTCGCGTGAGAAGCGCAAGCTGGTCCTCTTGGTCGTAGATAACGAAGGCCTTGTCAAGGCCGATATGCGATCCCTCCCTGCGTAGGATCGACGCGCAGAAGGCGTGGAAGGTAGCTACGGTGAACTCCTGTTGCGCATTCCACCAGCTTGCAAGCAGGGGAGCATCGGGGTCATCCGCGCTCTTGCCGAAGAGCCGCTCCCGCATCTCCCTGGCGGCCTTGTTCGTGAACGTAACGGCCACTATATTGCGCGGACTGACGCCGCACTCCCTGACCAGATAGGCTATCCGGTTGGTGATGACCCGCGTCTTGCCGCTTCCCGGGCCTGCCAGGATGAGCAGTGGCCCGTTCACAGCCTTCACGGCATCCTGTTGTCGCTCGTTGAGTTTATCTAAGATGTCCATATGGGTTCTTGGAGATTATACAGCCCACAGTAAGCTTGAATAGCCTTATCTTCAGCCCTCCTAGAGGGCCATATTTGGCTCATCGAAAGTATAACACCGGGGTCGGCCCTTAATCATGTGGAATACCATGTAAATCTACCAGTTCTGATACCCTGCACAGGTAGACGTTCCACCAGGGTGCTCGCTATACTGAGTTGAAAATAGACGAAGTGCTTTGTGTGAGACTCACATATTGTTTGAAAGAAATGGAGCCGCATAATGGCCGACATTCAGCCCTTCAGGGGACTGCGGTACAGTCTCGGTCCAAATGCAGACCTGAGCCAGTTGCTTTGCCCTCCATACGACGTCATATCCCCTGAGTTGCAGCTTGAGCTGCATCAGAGTAGCCCCCACAACGCCGTCCGCCTTGAGTTTGGTATGGACCTCCCCGCCGACTCGGCAATCGATAACCGTTATACAAGGGCCGCCCGGTTGCTTGAGGAGTGGTCAAGCAGTGGGACGCTGCTCATCGAAGAGGAGCCAGCCTTCTACCTCCTTCAGGAGGACTTTTCGCAACAAGGCCACTCCATGACCCGCCGCTCCATTCTGGCAGCGGTGCGCCTTGAGGAGTTCGCCCGCAAAATAGTCCTCCCCCACGAGGAGACATCCCAGGGGCCAAAGAAGGACAGAATGGAGTTGCTGACGGCCACCGGTGCCAACCTGAGCCCCCTCATGTCCATCTACCGAGACCATTCAGGACAGGTTCGAGCCATTATAGACAGGGTGTCAGCGGAGCCGCCTCTGGCACGCGCCGACTACGATGATTCCCATATTCAGCTATGGGCCATCGCCGATAAGACGACGGTTCAGACCGTATCCAAATCGTTGAAGGACGTCCCGGTCTACCTGGCCGACGGACACCACAGGTACGAGACCGCTCTCCAGTATCGAGACATGCAGAAGGCCGGTGGAAACCAGAGTGAGAATGCGGCCCGCAACTTCGTCATGATGTCCCTCATAGAGATACAGGATAAGGGACTGCTGGTGCTCCCGTACCACCGCGCTATCAGGGGACTGCCGCAGGGGGAACTGGATCAGATGCTCGCTCTGTTGAAAGAGACCTTCGACATACAGCCATTGGACGTAAGGCTCGATGATACCGGGGCTGCCGTTACTCACCTTGAGGAAGTACTTGATAAGATTGCAGTGGACAAGGTCTCCATCGGCCTGCTGAACGCCAGCGAAGGTACAGCCTCTCTACTCACCCTTCGCAACCCGCCGGATGCCTCTTCGCCGCCCCTTCAACGGTGTGCCACCCAGGTGTTCGGGAGGAGCATCCTGGAGCCGGTGCTGGGAACACAACAGGCAGCCGTGGAAAGGGGTGCTCTGCGCTTCACCCACGATTCTGGAGAGGTCTACCGTCTGGTAAGGAGCGGCGACTTCCAGCTAGGCTTCATCCTGCCCCCGCTGTCCCTTGACCTCTTCGAGGAGGTGGTGCTATCCGGAGAGCGCATGCCCCTCAAGTCAACCTACTTCAGCCCAAAGCTGCCCACGGGGCTGGTGATAAACCGCCTGGTGTGAGTACAAGCACTCACGTGCAAAAATTAGCGCATTAAAGGGCACAACCTGAGTTCCGGCTCGCCAGACCAGTGCAACAGCAGCTTATTGTGGGTGCAGAGTCTGCCCTGAGCCCGCCGAAGGGGCGTGCCCTGCCCGCTCGTGGTGAGCCTGTCCGTGGTTGTCTAAAGAAGTGAGCGGGTGGGGCTTGTGCCCAAATAGTCGAATGGTGTGGTTGACATTTTGCTGCCCGAACTATATCGTCAGGGTTAGTCACACGCACGCCGCGGGGCTCGTGCAGTAAGAATGCGGTCTTTCTGTGACCGACCAGTGGCAGCTAAGGTGTGGAGGCTTTGATGGTGACAGTAAGCAAAAACCTCCCGGCGGTGAAGGCTATTCGTATCTGGGGCAAGGGGCGCTGGGTGTCCCTATCCATGATAGCCCTTGGTGTGCTGATGCTCGTCACTGTCGGTGGGTACTACCTGTACGCAGCCATAGCCCGCTCCCAGCTTGGGGAGTTGGAGGTCACGGTCTCCCTGGATGAAACGGATACGTCGAGCGGCTCCTCATCCATCTATCCTGGCCGCTTGGTGCCATCCCTGTCCTGGGACGACCCTCGCTGGGCGAATGTGGACTCAGACTCCGATAGCTCGCTCTTCGAGGGCTTTGTCCCCGTGGACGGCCGCGGCCTACCCGCTGAGGTCGGTGGTCTGTCTGCTCCTACCAGGATCGAAATCCCGGCCATTGGCCTCGGGTCCACGGTCAAGGAGTTGGAGATCGTCAATTATGGAGACGCCCGTGGCTGGGAGACACCCAAAGACGTGGTGGGCCATATTCCCAACACCCCAAATCCCGGGGAAGCCGGCACCGCATACCTCTTCGGCCACCTTCAGAGCCCCATCAGGGGAGAGGGCTCGATATTCCGCAACCTGACCCATATTCCCGACCTGCTCCGAAAAGGAGAGGATGTGTACATTGTCCTCCAAAACGAAGAAGATACGGAATTCCTCTATCAGGTGTCCCGGACAACGGTGATTCCTCAGGAGGACTTCACCATGCAATCCTCGTCGGATTCGACGATCACGCTGGTTGCCTGCGTTCCTGCGTATGTATACGACCAGCGCCTTCTGGTGACCGCTAAACTGGTCGGGGTAAGGGGCTGATTTTGTTATAAGTTCCGGGGCGTATCGCTCGTGGCGCTCTGAACTAGAAGGAGGATGAAATGGACGCCAAGCACTTTCTGGAGGAGAAGGACCTACCCCGGCAGTGGTACAACATTGCGGCGGACCTACCGGTTCCTCAGCAACCCCCCCCCCTGAATCCGGTGACCAAGCAACCCCTTGGCCCGGCGGGACCTGGCCCCCATCTTCCCCATGGACCTCATTCAGAAGGAGGTGAGCCAGGAGCGTTACATAGATATTCCGGACGAGGTAATGGACGTGTACAAACTGTGGCAGCCCACACCTCTGTACAGGGCCTTTCGTCTAGAGAAGGCATTGAACACCCCTGCCAAGATTTTCTACAAGTATGAAGGCGTAAGCCCCGCGGGAAGCCACAAGCCCAACACCGCTGTGGCCCAGGCCTACTTCAACAAACAGGAAGGGATCAACCGGCTGAGCACAGAAACGGGCGCCGGCCAGTGTGGGAGCGCCCTGGCCTTTGCCTGCCAGCTCTTTGGAATGGAGTGCAAGGTCTACATGGTGAAGGCAAGCTACCACCAGAAGCCATATCGACGCTCCTTGATGGAGACCTGGGGCGCAAGCGTGGTTGCCAGCCCAACCGAGGAGACCAATGCGGGGCGGAACATCCTTGCCCAGGACAAAGAGTCGCCCGGCAGCCTCGGCATCGCCATCAGCGAGGCTGTGGAGGAAGCCGCCACCCGTGATGACACCAACTACGCCCTGGGGAGCGTCCTAAACCACGTCCTCATGCACCAGACTGTCATCGGGATGGAGTGCAAGACCGTTTTCGAGAAGCTGGACCTCTACCCGGATATGGTCATAGGGTGCGTGGGAGGAGGCTCCAACTTCGCAGGGATCGCCTTTCCCTTCATTCAGGACAAGCTACAAGGGAAGGGAAACACCCGCTTCATAGCTGTGGAGCCGGAGGCCTGCCCCACCCTTACCCGTGGCCTTTACACCTACGACTTCGGGGATACAGCCGGGATAGCGCCCATGGTAAAGATGTTCACTCTGGGCCATACCTTTGTGCCGCCGGCCATACACGCAGGAGGGCTGCGGTATCATGGAATGGCCCCCCTGCTCAGTCTTCTGTGCGATCAGGGAATAATAGAGCCAAGGGCGGAGTATCAGAACGCCGTCTTCGCTGCCGCGCTCCAGTTTGCCAGGACAGAGGGCATTTTGCCCGCCCCGGAGCCCGCGCACGCCATCAAGGCGGCCATAGACGAGGCCCTCAAGTGCAAGGAGTCCGGTGAGTCCAAGGTTATCCTGTTCAACCTGAGCGGCCACGGTCACTTTGACCTGTCGGCCTACGACTCCTATCTTGCAGGCTCCTTGGAGAACTACGCATATCCCCAGGCCGAGGTGGAAAAGGCCCTGGCTGGTCTGCCACAGGTCTAGGCAGAAGTGAGTACGGGGCAACAGAGACCGCAGAGTTCTGTTCTTGAGTAAAAAGATAAGAGGGTCTGGTTTTCAGGAAATTCCTGAAAACCAGACCCTCTTATTAACATGTGTGGTTACTGTCTATACGTCCAGGTTTTTGACGCTGGTGGCGTAGGCCTGAATGAAGGCCTTGCGCGGTGCCACATCTTCGCCCATGAGTTCGGAGAAGACCCTGTCGGCGGCCTCTGCATCCTCCGCGGTCACCTGAAGCAGGCTGCGGGTCTCGGGGTTCATGGTGGTCTCCCAGAGCTGATCGGGGTTCATCTCTCCAAGGCCCTTATAGCGCTGAGTGGAGAGGCCCCGTTTGCCCTCCATTTTCTTGAGGATATCTTCTTTTTCGGATTCCAAGTAGGCGTAGCGGAAGTCCTTACCCGCCTGAATCTTGTACAGTGGCGGTTGGGCTATGTACAGGTATCCATCCTCTATGAGGGACTGCATGTTGCGGTAGAAGAAGGTAAGCAGGAGGGTGCGTATGTGAGAGCCGTCCACATCGGCGTCCGTCATGATGATGACCTTGTGGTAGCGCAGCTTCTCCAGGTTCAGGTCATCCCCCAGGCTTGCTCCTACGGCGGTGATGATGATACGGATTTCCTCGTGGGCCAGCATCTTGTCAAGGCGTGCCTTCTCCACGTTGAGGATCTTGCCCTTCAGTGGCAGGATGGCCTGGAAACGCCGGTCTCTACCCATCTTGGCCGAGCCGCCTGCGGACTCTCCCTCCACCAGGTAGAGTTCGGAGAGGGCGGGGTTCTTTTCGGAGCAGTCGGCCAGCTTGCCGGGAAGGGAGCCGCCGTCCATGGCGTTCTTTCTCAGCACCATGTCCCTGGCTTTGCGTGCCGCCTCACGGGCCCTCTGGGAGGTGAGGCACTTTTCGATAGTGCGTTTGGCCTCCTGAGGGTGTTCCTCCAGGTAGTAGGTGAGTCCCGCGGCCACCACGGAGTCCACGTATCCCTTCACCTCTGCGTTACCCAGCTTGCCCTTGGTCTGGCCTTCGAACTGTGGGTCGATCAGCTTTACGCTGATGACCGCCGTGAGGCCTTCCCGCACGTCCTCACCGGAGAAGTTGGGTTGGTCGTCCTTCAGGAACTTCTGCTTGCGGGCGTAGTCGTTGAGGGCCCGTGTTAGGGCGGTCCGGAACCCGGTGAGATGTGTCCCGCCGTCGGCGGTGTTGATGCAGTTGGCAAAGGAGTAGCTGACCTCTGAGAACCCGGCGTTGTACTGAAAGGCAGCCTCCACCATGGTGCTGTCCACGGTCTTTTGAACGTAGATGGGAGTGGGCTGGAGTACCTCTTTGTTTTCATTGAGGTGAGTGACAAAGCTGGCGATCCCGCCGTCAAAGAGATATTTCTTCTTCCATGTGGAGTATCCCTGCTCTCTGTGCCAGTCGCTGACGAGGGATATCTCGAGACTCCTGTTGAGATAGGCCATCTCCTCGAAGCGCTGTGTCAGCGTGTCGAAGTCGTAGTTGGGAGGCCCGAAGATTTCCTCATCGGGCATAAAGATCGTGGTGGTCCCGGTGCCTGATCCTGATGCCTTGCCCACCTTTTCCAGGGGGGCCATCGCAATGCCCTTCTGGAACTCTTGGGCGTACACGTAGCCGTCTCTCCGTATCTCCACCCGTAACCAGGAGGAGAGTGCGTTTACGACCGAGGCCCCCACTCCGTGGAGACCGCCGGAAACCGTGTACCCCTTGCCTCCGAACTTGCCTCCCGCGTGAAGGGTGGTCATAACTGTTTCCACCGCGGACTTGCCGGTAGCCGGATGGATGTCAACCGGAATACCCCGACCGTCGTCCTCTACCCGGACGGCCCCGTTCGTCTCGATGTGTATCTTGACGCTGGTGCAGTAGCCGGCCATTGCTTCGTCCACCGCGTTGTCTACGATCTCGTATACCAGATGGTGCAGGCCCCTGTGGTCCGTGCTGCCTATGTACATTCCCGGGCGCTTCCGTACCGCCTCCATCCCCTCCAAGACCTGTATATCCTGGGCTGTGTATCCTGCCGCTTGAATTTGCTCCGCCATAGTTCTCCAACCTCTCTAGCTAGGGAGTTGCCCTAGAAATTTTGACTGGTCAGCAACTCTCGCTGCTGTCAGTGTTTATACCCATTCCGATGATGCGTCATGGCCCATAGCCAGCGACGACATAATCGAGCAACCAGGGACTGTAAGGGGATAGTAGATGGGGCGCGTTGCGTGTGATATCGAATTCCGATGTGAAAACACAAGATATGGGGCGGGATTTGAGCGGTCACACATAGGAATTGTAGCATATTTCTTAAAACCTGTCAAAAATCCCTATGTGCGTAAACGGTCTGTGTCGATGCCTGGGACGATAGGGCTTTTCTTTCCAAAGAGCCTCCCTTTTCCCTCTACCCCTTCTGTGATAGACTTCCCGTCTGAGGTGTGATGGATACGGTTAAGCACAGCGTTTTCTCAGGTATGCGCCCCTCCGGGCGGCTGCACCTGGGCAACTACATAGGAGCCCTGCAAAACTGGGTGGCCCTCCAGGATGAGTTCCGCTGCATCTACTGTGCCGTGGACGTTCACGCCCTCACGGACATGCAGGGTGAGGCCACCAGGGAGATTCAGCCCAACATTCGGGAAATGGTCCTGGACTGGCTTGCGGCTGGCGTTGACCCGGAGAGGAGCCTTGTCTTTGTCCAGTCCCAGGTGCCCGAGGTGATGGTCCTCCATACGCTCCTTAGCATGGTAACACCGCTTGGGTGGCTGATGAGGGTGCCGACCTTCAAGGACAAGGTACGTCAGTTGCAGGAAACTGAGGAGAGTGTCAGCTACGGACTGGTTGGCTATCCTGTCCTCATGACCGCCGACATCATCCTCTACAAGGCAGACACCGTGCCTGTGGGAGAGGACCAGCTGCCCCATTTGGAGTTGGCCAGGGAGATAGTCAGGCGGTTCAACCACCTCTATGGGCATACCTTTCCTGAACCTCAACCCAGGCTGACGGAGTACCCTCTGATTCTGGGCCTTGATGGCAAGCAGAAGATGAGCAAGAGCTTGGACAACCACATCGAGCTTGCTGCCACCCCGGAGGAGACCAGCGCCAGGGTCAAGACGGCCTTCACCGACCCCCAACGCCTACGCCGAACCGACCCAGGGCGTCCCTCAATCTGTAATGTGTACGCTCTCCACAAGCTCTTCAACCCAGACAAACTGGACGAGGTATACCAGCAGTGCACATCCGCTCAGCTGGGATGCGTGGACGATAAGCAGTTGCTGGCGGATGGTATAAACAAAACCCTGGAGCCTTTCCGGGAACGACGCAGGGAGTTTGTAGAAAAATCCGGCTATGTGGAAGAGGTGCTCCAGGAAGGGGCGCGCCGCGCTCGTGCCATCGCCAGGGAGACTCTGTCTGAGGTTCGGGACAAGATGGGCATCTCGGAAGTTACGCTTTGAACAACGAAACCCCAGCTATCCTGCCTATTTCTCGCTTCGGTCTCCCTGGCTTGGAGGTGGCGCTCAGGGTGGCGGAGGAGGCGGGACAGACGTTGATGGACAGGCTTCACAGCGAGAAGCAGGTCTCATATAAGGGCAGGGCCAATCTGGTCAGCGACGTGGACAAACTGGTGGAGCGTCGGATCATTGAGGAGTTGCACAGAGAGTTCCCCGACGATGGCTTCCTGGCTGAGGAGTCGGAATCGGTTCCTTCCAACTCCGGATACACCTGGATAGTGGACCCACTGGACGGCACCCGGAACTATGTTCAGGAGATACCGTTCTTCTGTGTGATAATCGCCCTTGCAAAAGGGGATGATGTGTTAATGGGTCTGACCTACGATCCCGTGCGCGGGGAGATGTTTCAGGCCGTAAAGGGTGGTGGTGCCTTCCTGAATGGTAAACCGATAAGCGTTTCAGACAAGCCCGAGTTGGACGATGCTCTTCTGAGTTATGACCTGGGGTACGTGGATGAGAAGGCCTCCACGGCCATCGAATTGTTGCTGCACCTGTGGCCCAACCTCCAGGGCACCAGGATCATGGGCTCTGCTGGCCTTGGCCTGGCCTATGCCGCGTGTGGAAGGACAGATATGTACTTTCACCACAACCTGGCCCCCTGGGATGTGGCTGCCGGCCTCGTTTTGGTGCCTGAGGCGGGAGGGGTGATCACCGATAAGTATAAGACCCCTGCCTCTCTGAAATCTGAGAGCATCATCGCCTCAAGAAGCGGCCTCCACGCCCGGTTCCTGGAGGCCACCGAAGGGCTAGCCTGGCGTCAGTGAGTTTTCAAAAATACGTTCAGGATGAGCCTGTCGAACCATCGGTGGCGGCGATGAATTTCAGGACTACAGGACGGAAACCAAAATGCCCTACGGAACAGTCAACGGCCTGAGCCTCTATTATGAAATCGATGGGGAGTCCGATGCCCCTCCTGTGTTGCTCATCAGCGGTCTGAGCGGTGACCACCGCGGATGGGGGCCCCTCGCTTCCATGCTGAGCGGCTATCGGGTGGTCTCCTTCGATAACCGCGATAGTGGCCTGAGTCAGCGTGCCGCTGGCCCATATGAGATACGAGACATGACGGAGGATGCCGCTGGCTTGCTGAAGGAGCTGGGCATCGCCCGCGCTCATGTGGTAGGCTACTCCATGGGAGGTGCGATAGCCCAGGAACTCGCCATCAGCTTTCCTCAACTGGTTGACCGTCTGGTTCTTCTTGCCACATACGATGCCGCCGACCCCCGGGGAGCCGCTCTGTTCAGAGGTTTTGCCTCTCTAAGAAGAGAGTTGCCCAGGGAAGAGTACATTCGTCTCACCCTCCCCTGGGCATACACCTATAAGGAGTACCAGATACCCGGCTTCATAGAGCAGATAGTGAAAGATGTAGTGGAGGACTCCCTGTTCCAGAAGCCTGAGGCATACGAGCGACAGATGGAGGCCACCATTTCCTTCAACTCCCGGGACCGTCTGCACAATATCTCTTGCCCAACACTGCTTATCTTCGGGGAGGATGACGTAATGACACCGACGCGTTTTGCGCGGGAGCTGATACGAGGCATCAAGGACTCCAGGTTGGTCACACTGGAGGGGACGGGTCACCTCTTCGTCCGCACCAGGCTGAAGGAGATTTCTGCCCTTATAAATTCTTTTCTGAGTTAGGGGTTAGGGGACTGCTATGGAATACCTGCCGAAACCTGCATCAACATAATCTGAGCAGAACCTGGTGAGCCGCTGACTACTACATTACAATAACGCCTGGGGAGAATTCGTGTCGCACAAGAGGGAGGTGCAGCATGTATCAGCGTGGCGAAGAGAACGATCAGTCCTCTGGAGAACCACAGTCGTCAGGTGGTTCCGGGTTCTCGTTCAGGGCTTGGTGGAAGGCACAAAAGGCGGCCACGACGCGAGACATCCAACGCCTCCAATCATGGTGGCGTGAGCACACCACTCCGGTAGAGGAACCGCCTCAATCCAACGCCAGAGAAAGCTCTTCGAACGTCAGCACGGGATGGTTTGGAAATACAGCCCGCATCGCAATTTGGGCGCCGATAGCGGTAATCCTGGCCTTGGTGGAAGCCGCTTTCATAACGGCGATATCATTCGTTGTCTTATCCCGATTTGTGGATTACAGCGTGACAGCAGACAGAATGATCACCGCAGGCACGGCTTTTGTGGTCTTTTGTCTGTTGTTGTTCTGGTTTGCGAGCGTCCCCAACGTACCAACGACTACAAGGCGCTTCCGGGCTCTTTTCCAGGCAGAGGTGGTCATCCTTGGGGTGATTGGGCTGGCAATAGCAATCAGCGTGACCCTGGAGAAAATAGACGTTATATAGAAATTAGCTCGGCTTCTTCACCCCGCCAGCTTCTCCAACAGCCAGTTTTTCAGAAGAGGGTGAAGCTCGTCCCTGCACTCCCTGAGGTTGTGACCCGCTCCTGGATATAGCACCAGCTTCTTTGGCTCCTTTGCTATCTCGTTTATGAGAACAGAACACCGTGGGCTCAGCCTGTCGTCGTCCTCGCCGTGTACCAGGAGAAGTGGTTTGGGGGCCGCCAGGTAGGCATGCTTGGCGCCATAGGTCTGACTGGCAAGACCGACGACCGTTACCACAGCGTCGCTCAGGGGGGCGGCGGCAACGACAACGGCCCCCCCAAAGGAGTGGCCCACCAGCGCCACCCGCAGATAGCCCTTGTCTTGAAGGAAGTACACTCCTGCGAGTACGTCCAGCATGGAGTGTAGGAAATTGTTCGGCTTGCGGTAGTTCAGACGCAGGGAGGAGACGCCGTCCTCCAGCAGCTCGTCAGAGAGGATTGAGTAGAGGCCTCCTCCTCCGCTGAACCCGCCGCCGGCCCCGGAGACCCATAAGACAGCCGTGGAGGCTTCCTGTGCGGAGTGAAAGAGACATTGAATTGGCCCCATGTTGGTGAGGACTTGCATCCCAACCCCGCCCCTATCGGTCGTGGGTTGCCACGGCGCGGCTCCCTGGAACTGGATAGGGACAGGGGCCTCGCCCAGTAGAAGGCTCTCCCAGGAAGGTTCAGCGACCACCTTTGAGGTTCCCGACAAAGCGTCCCATCCGTTCAAGGGCTTCCTCTATCTCTTCGGTGGAGACGGCGTAGCAGCATCGGACATGCCCCTCGCCGCTTGGGCCAAAGGCCGAGCCGGGCACAAGGGCTACCCGTTCTTCCATGAGCAGCCTCTCTGCGAATTCGTCGGAGGACATGTCCAGTCCTTTAATAGAGGGGAAGGTGTAGAAAGCGCCCTGAGGTTCAAGGCAGCTAAGGCCCAACCGGTTTAGGCCCGCGACCATGAGGTGCCGGCGGCGGTTGTACTCCTCCCGCATCTCCTCAACCGGGCCGTCCCCGGAGCGCAGCGCCTCAATGGCCGCCATCTGGCCCTGAGTGGGGGCGCACATCATGGTGTACTGGTGCACCTTCATTATCGCCTCGATGATCTCAGGGCTGGAGCAGGCGTAGCCGATGCGCCACCCCGTCATGGCGTAGGACTTGGAGAAGCCACCTACGTGAATGGTGCGTTCGGCCATTCCGGGCAGCGAGGCGAAGCAGATATGCTCCACTCCGTACACCAGGCGTTCGTATATCTCGTCTGAGACCACTATCAGGTCGTGACACCGCGCTATGTCCGCTATCTGCTCCATCTCAGCACGCGGCATGACGGCACCTGTTGGGTTGTTGGGGTAGCCCATGAGGATGGCCTTGGTCCTTGGTGTTATCCGCGCCTCAATGTCCGCCGGCTGCACCCGAAAGGAGTTTTCCATGTGAGTCGGTACGGTTACCGGGATGCCTCCCGACAGGGAGACGCACGGGACGTAAGAGACGTAGGTGGGCTCGGGGATTATGACCTCGTCTCCCGGGTCGAGGATGGCCCGCATGGCAAGGTCAATGGCCTGGCTGGCCCCCACGGTGACTATCACCTGATTGGCGGGGTCGTAGCTCAAGTCGTATCGCTCATTCAGGTATCTGCTTATCCCTTGACGCAGCTCCAACAGGCCGAAGTTGGAGGTGTACATGGTATATCCCTTCTCAAGCGAATATATGGCAGCCTCACGGATGCGCCAGGGAGTGACGAAGTCGGGCTCTCCAACTCCAAGGGAAACGACGTCATCCATGGTGTAGATGATATCGAAGAACTTGCGTATGCCGGACGGAGCGAGGTCCCTCACCCGTTGGGAAAGGTAAGATTTTTGCTGACCTGCCTCTTGTTTATTGCTCAATGATTGTTCCTACGGGGTGAGAGGGAGGCGCTTGGCCACTTCCTCTCCGTCCAGGATTACCCCGTCCTCCTTGAAACGCTTCAGGAGGAAGTGGGTGGTGGTGCCCTGGACTTCCTCCAGAGCAGCCAGTTTCATAGCCACGAAGCTGGCGACTTCCTGCATGGTGGGGCCTACCAGCAGCACGGACAGGTCGAAGTCTCCGGACATCAGTTGAAGCGACCGCACCTCTGGGAAGCGGGCGATTCGCTTAGCTACGCCATCGAAACCCACGTCCCGCTGGGGAGTCACGCGCAGTTCAACCAGGGCCATCACCTCCTGCGCGCCGACTCCTGCGCGGTCCCAGTTGATGATGGTCTTGTACTTGACAATGGCCCGGTCGCGCTCAGCCTGTGCGATGGTCTCCCGCACCTCTTCCGGAGTGTGCCCGGTCATCTCCGAGATCTCCTCGGGGGTGGCCTTTGCGTTCTGTTCAAGGATTTTAAGAATGTCTTTCATCATAGCTCTGGCCTCATCTTATGCCACTCGGTGGCTTTTTCATAGGCATATGCTACCCGCAGCATGGTCTCCTCCGCCAGGGGCTTGGCCATTATCTGCATACCAACGGGAAGGCCGTCCACAAATCCTGCCGGTAGGGACATGGCCGGTATGCCCGCGATGTTGACTGGTATTGTGCAGATATCGTTCAGGTACATCTGGACAGGGTCCTCTACCTTGGCCCCCAGGTTGAATGCCACCGTGGGCGAGGTGGGAGTGATCAGTACGTCGTACTTCTGGAAGGCCTCCTGGAACTCTCTGCTTATGAGGGTACGCACCTTCTGGGCCTTGAGGTAGTAGGCGTCGTAGTACCCTGCAGACAGCGCGTACGTGCCGAGCATTATACGCCTTTTCACCTCGGGGCCAAAGCCGTGCTGCTTGGTCCTCTCCATGGCCTCCCACATGCTGCCGTCCTCCTGGGATGAGTAGCCGTACCTGACACCGTCGTATCGGGCCAGGTTGGCCGATGCTTCCGAGGGTGCCAGGATGTAGTACACGGCCAGGGCATACCTTGTGTGAGGCAGCGAGGTCTCCTCCACGGAGGCTCCCAGTTCCTCCAGCTTCTCCAGTGCCCTTCGCAGGGTGTCGGCGACCTGTGGGTCGATGCCCTCGCCGTAATACTCCTTTGGCACGCCTATCTTCAGGCCCCGAATGTCACCTGTCAGCGCCTTGGTGTAGTCCTTCGCCCCTTGGGGTATGGAAGTGGAATCGCGTGGATCGTGGCCGGCGATGGCGCTGAGCACCAGAGCGCTGTCGGTCACGTCTTTGGTCAGGGGGCCGATCTGGTCAAGGGAGCTGGCAAAGGCCACCAACCCGTAACGGCTGACCAGCCCGTAGGTCGGTTTCATTCCAACGATGCCGCAAAGGGCTGCCGGCTGTCGTATGCTTCCTCCCGTGTCGGAGCCAATGGCGTATATGCACTCTCCGGCGGCCACCGCCGCGGCTGGCCCGCCGCTGCTGCCTCCGGGCACGCGCTCCAAGTCCCAGGGGTTGTGAGTCGGGAAGAAGGCGGAGTTCTCCGTTGAGGAGCCCATGGCGAACTCGTCCATATTGCCCTTTCCTACCACCACGGCCAACCCTGCGCGCAGTCTCTCCACAACCGTGGCGTTGTATGGAGGGACAAAGTTCTCAAGCATTCGTGAGGAGCAGGTGGTGTGAACTCCACGGGTGCACATGTTGTCCTTGAGTTGCATTGGCACTCCCGCCAGGGGATTTTTCTCTCCGAGGGCAATGGCTTCGTCGGCCTCTCTAGCCTGTTGCATGGCTATTTCCTCGGTGACGGTGACGTAGGCCTTTATACGGGGCTCAACCTGCTCAACGCGGTCGAGGATGGCCTGTGTCAACTCCTGCGAAGAGACCTGCCTGCCAGCGAGAAGCTCGTGGGCCTCATGAAGTGTGAGATCGTAGAGGTTGGAAGGCATCAGTCCAGCACTGCCTTGACCCGAAAGTAGTTGTCCTCCCGCAGAGGAGCGTTGGCAAGCGTATCTTCCTTGGACATGGGAGGGGCGGCTACGTCCTCTCGCATCACGTTTTCCAAGGCTACGGAATGTCCAGTAGGAGGGACGCCGCTGGTGTCCACCTGATCAAGCACCTGGAAGTTCTCCAGGATGTCGGAGAGTTGGTGCCGGAGGCTCTCGATCTCCTCCTGGCTCAAGCCAAGGCGGTAGATGAGGGCTATGTGTTGGACTTCGTCCTGGCTCAGTCTGGGAGAGGTCATAATTACGTACCAATCCAAAAAAGGGTAAGCCCAGTGTAACAAAGAGGCGAAGCTGCTTCAAGGTAGCATTATTCAAAAGTCTGGGAATGGATGAATTAGGGCCGTCCGTACTTCGCTATGAGCGCGCGGAGGCCTGGCTTACCGATGCCTGTCTGCTGTGGGCCAAGGATTGCACCGAGAGTACCGTTAGGAATATAGGATCTGGTGTCCTTGACTGTAGTGAGTCTTGTGGTATTCGAGAAGCGTTTCTTGAGAAACACTCCATGAGGGACGCGCCTCTTGATTTCCCAACCGTCGGCCAGCAGCATTTTGAGAAGCTGCTTCCCCGTCAGTGCAGGAAGTTCCTGCATTTAGACGCCCGCAAGTTCTCGGTCATGCCTCTCGATGCCGGAGCCGATAGAAAAAAGTCTTGGTTGGAACAAAGGCCCCTGATTTTCCACGCCGCCGCGGAACAATTGATTCCAATCCGCGCCGACGCCTCTGATTGTCACGGTCGATGGCGTGGTCCTAGTGGGGTGAATTTCAATATTCCACTTCTTAAAGAAAGCAGGTCGCTCACCCTCTTCTTCCAGACAATTCAGGTGCTCAATGACAAGCGCGCTAAGTGCCTCTTGGCATTGCTTGAGTGTTCTAGCAAACGTGCTGGTGCTCAATTCCGTGCACGTCCCTACCCATTTGTTCCCCTCTCGCTCGAATTGGAGGGTCAGTTGTACATATCCTACTACCTCCTCGATAGCCATGACTGCCTCCTCTTTAACCCAATAAAACCTAATGAAATTGAAACAAATAAAAAACCGCCCTGCTTATGGGCGGTTTGCTGCCTAGGGCTTGTTGCTGCCACACTGCATTTACTCTGCGTCGCACCAAGCATAACGTTATAAATGCGGTTTGTCAAGTGTTGGCGTTTAGTCAAGCTACTTTTCTGACCGACATCCTCGAATGAGTTGCTAACGCCTGCGATTGTAGAACAATAATCGACAAGAAGCAATGAACAGTCACTTTATCCATACGGCGAACAGTGACATGGTTGAGTGCCCTATGGCCTTTGAGCCTACTAAATACTCTCTCCAAAGCTACACGCTGGTCGTAGAGCTTCTTCCATTCGGGGGTTTCAAGGGCCATAGCTTTTTCTGTCCTCTTAGCCTTTACTATCGGCTTCGCTCTGTACTGACGATAGATGTGCGTTCGGAAGTCTTTGCTAGAATAGCCAGCGTCTGAAGCGTAATTATAGCTGAAGAGTAATGATCAGCTATCACCATAATTTCACGGACAAGAGTTATTGGTGCCTGGGAGCGCGGGTGTTATACTGAAAGAGTCCCGTACGCATTTTCACTGCGAAAGTTGGTTTTGATGGCAGATGCAGACTATGACGTGGTAATCATCGGTGGAGGGCCGGGCGGGTACGTGGCGGCCATACGCGCAAGCCAGTTGGGGCTGAAGACCGCGTTGGTGGAGAACCAGGATATCGGTGGTGTCTGCCTCAATTGGGGCTGCATTCCAAGCAAAGCCCTTCTGAGAAATGCCGAGGTGCTGACCCTCTTCCAGAGAGCCGAAGAGTTCGGCATATCCTTCGATAACCTGAGCTACGACTTTGGCAAGGCCATTGCCAGGAGCCGTACAGTGGTCAAGCGCCTCACCACTGGAGTGGCGGCTCTGCTGAAAAAGAACAAGGTCGACCACATCAAGGGGTATGCCCGCCTGAAGGACGCTCACGCCATTGAAGTAGAAATGGAAGGTGGCTCTCAAACCCTTGCCGCCAAGAACGTGATAATTGCCACGGGGGCCCGCTCGCGCCCCATACCGGGCCTTGAGGTGGACGGAGAGACGCTCATCACCAGCCGAGAGGCTCTGGAGCTTCACGAGGTGCCCTCGCCCGTGGTGATTGTGGGTGGAGGGGCCACCGGAGTGGAATTCGCCTACCTTTACCACGCCTATGGTGCCGATGTCATAGTGGTTGAGATGCTTCCCCACCTGGTCCCAAACGAGGACGAGGAGATTGGGGAGCAGTTGGAGCGCTCCTTCACCCGCCGGGGCATAAAGGTGCTAACAGGCTCCCAGGTGAAGGAAGTGAAGAAGGGAAAGGCAGGCGTCAAGCTCACCGTGGAATCTCCAGAGGGTGTCAAGGAACTGGACTGCCAGAAGGTGCTGGTTGCAGTGGGAGTGCAGGGCAACAGCGATGGCCTTGGACTGGCGGAGCTTGGAATCGAAATAGAGAAAAGCTTCATCAAAGTGGATGAGAAAATGCAGACCAGTGTCCCGGGAATCTATGCTATCGGGGATGTGACCGGCAAGCTGCTGCTGGCCCACGTTGCCCAGGCACAGGGTATTCTGGCGGTGGAGACCATCGCTGGAATGGAGAGTCCTGCCCTGGACTATAAGAAGATGCCAAGGGCCACCTACTGCCAGCCCCAGGTGACCAGCTTCGGGTACACCGAGAAGGAAGCCGTTGATATGGGTTATTCCGTCAAGGTGGGGCGGTTTCCATTCCGCGCCAACGGCAAGTCTCTTGCCCTGGGGGAAACCGAGGGCCTTGTTAAGCTTGTGACGGACGGCGATAGTGGCGAGATTCTAGGCGCTCATATGATAGGAACGGAGGTCACGGAGATGCTGCCTGAGTTGACCATGACCAGTCTGCTGGAGGGCACCGTAAAGGAGTTGGGCTGGCTGGTCCATTCCCACCCCACGCTGTCGGAGGCGGTCAAGGAGGCGGCCCTGGCTGTTGACGGCCTTGCCATTCACATTTAGAGTTTTGTGCTATGACGACTCTTCGCTGCGGTCGGAGTGGCATGCAGAAGCAACAGGGTACTATTAAAACTACTCATTTCACCAGCTCTGGATAGAAGATAGATTTGATAAACGCTATGAAACTTCAGGAGACTCTGGAAAAGAACCAACTGTTGGACTTCTACCGGCAGATGTTCCTCATACGTCGCTTCGAGGAGATGTCCGCGGAGCAGTACACGCTGGGAAACATACGCGGCTTCCTACACCTGTACATCGGCGAGGAGGCCATCGCCGTCGGTGCTATCAACTCTTTGTTGCCCCAGGACTACGTCGTGACCCACTACCGGGACCACGGCCATGCCCTGGCCAAGGGAATGGACCCAAACGCCGTGATGGCGGAGCTCTTCGGCAAGTCCACGGGATGCAGCAAGGGCAAGGGCGGCTCCATGCACCTCTTCGACGCCGAAAAACGGTTCATGGGAGGCTATGCCATCGTTGGGGGACAGCTTCCCCTGGCGGTCGGGTTGGCCCTGGCCAGCAAGTACAAAAAGGAAGACAGCCTGGTGATGTGCTTCCTCGGCGACGGCGCCATCAATGAGGGGGAGTTCCACGAGTCACTCAACTTGGCGTCGCTGTGGAAGCTGCCGGTGATCTTCTTCGTCGAGAACAACCTGTATGGCATGGGGGCAGCGGTTGACCAGACCCTGGTATTCCATGATGAAATCTACAAGTTTGCCAGAGCCTACAAGATGCCCACTGCGCGAGTGGACGGTATGGATGTGATGAAGGTGATGGAGGCCACAAAAAAGGCGGTGGAGAGCGTACGCGGCGGCGGAGGCCCCTATCTGATAGAGGCCATGGCCTACCGGTTTCGTGGACACTCCATGGCCGACCCCATAGAATACAGGGCAAAGGCCGAGGAGGAGCGTTGGAAGAAGAAGGACCCCATCGTCACCTTTAACAAACGGTTTGTCAGTGAGAAGGTAGCCACCAAGAAGGAACTGGATCAGCTTGAGAAAGAGATAGAGGAGATCGTGGAGAACGCAGTCAAGTTTGCCGACGAGAGTCCCTTCCCTGAGCCGGACGCCCTCTACGAGGACGTGTACGGGAGTAAGTAAGTATGGCGCAGATCACCTTTAGAGAGGCTATATCCAGGGCTTTGAGAGAGGCCATGCAGGACGAGCGCGTCTTCATCATGGGACAGGACATAGGAAGCTACGGCGGCGCGTACGCCGTGACGAAGGGTTTTCTGGCGGAGTATGGGCCGGAGCGCATCCGGGAAACGCCCATAGCCGAGTCCGTCATATCGGGAGCTGGAGCCGGTGCTGCCATCGCTGGCTTGAGGCCGATAGTTGAGCTGATGACCATCAACTTCAGCTTCCTGGCGATGGACCAGATTATCAACCACGCAGCCAAGGTCCGTTATATGTCAGGCGGGCAACTCACATGTCCGCTGATCGTCCGCACCGTCACAGGCGGAGGCGCTTCGGTGGGTGCGACCCACTCCCAGAGTCTTGAGGGTTGGTTCGCCTCGGTGCCGGGCCTCCGTGTCGCGGTTCCATCCACACCTTACGACGCCCTTGGCCTCTTTCGATCTTCTCTGCAGCAGGAAGACCCTGTTATCTTTGTGGAGCACGCCCTTCTGTACAGCAGCAGAGGAGAGGTGCCCGATGAGCCGTACGTCGTTCCTTTTGGGAAGGCTGATATTAAGCGGATAGGGACAGACGTTACAATTGTGGCGTATGCCCGCATGGCAATGGTGGCAATGCGGGCTGCCGAGGAGCTTGAGTCAAGGGGTATCAGCGCCGAGGTGGTTGACCTTCAAACCCTCAGCCCCCTGGACGGTGATACCGTGGCGGCGTCGGTACAGAAGACCAACCATGCCGTTGTGGTGGAGGAGACGTGGTACACAGGGGGCTTTGGTGCCACCGTGGTGGGGCTGATTCAAGAGAGGGTCTTTGATTACTTGAATGCGCCGGTGGCCAGGGTGGCAGGGGTAGAGGTTCCCATGCCGTACTCTCGGCACCTGGAGCAGGCATCCATACCCGATGAGAGCCGCATCATTCAAGCCGTGGAATCCACGCTTGGCCGGTAACGTATAACACTCGGTAACGTCTCGCACAGGAGGCACAGAAATTGGCTACAACAGTCGTTATGCCTCAGATGGGCTTCGATATGCAGGAAGGTACCATTGTCCGCTGGTTGAAGCAGGAGGGGGAGGAGGTCAAACGGGGAGAGCCGATAGCCGAGATTGAGACGGACAAGGCCGTGGTTGAGATGGAGGCCTACGCCTCAGGGATCGTGCTCAAGACCGTCTTTCCAGAAGGGGCAACGGTGCCCGTTGGCCAGACCATCGCCTTCATAGGGGAAGCGGGAGAGGCTATACCTGAGGGCGAGCCTGCCGCAAAGGCCGCGGCGGCAGCCCAGCCCGGAGCGACAGCGGCCCAACCCGAAGAGGCGGCCAGCAAGGCGGAAGAGTCCCCCGCCCAGAGTGGAGAGGTGAAGGCGTCGCCCTTGGCCCGTAGGCTTGCGGAGGAAAATGGGATAGACCTGGCCAAGGTCACAGGGTCGGGGCCGGGCGGACGCATCACCAAGGATGATGTACTGGCCTATGAAGCAGGCATGTCGGAGGCTCCACCAGCCGTCGCGCCTCGTGAAGAGGCCCCAACTCCGCCAGGTGGTCCAGACGGCGAGCTTGTGCCCCTCTCCCGCATGAGACAGGCCATCGCCCGCCGGACGGCCCAGAGCAAACGGGAAGTCCCTCACTTCTACGTTACTGCCGACATCGACATGACCCTGACCATGACCCTGCGGGGGCAGATCAACGACGCCCTGAACGGGGAGGCCCGCGTCTCCGTCAACGATCTCATAGTCAAGGCGTGTGCCCTGGCCCTGGTCAAGTTTCCCACGTTCAACGCCTCCTTCGAAGGTGATCACCTGAGGATGAACTCAGGGATAAATGTGGGTGTGGCCGTTGCCGTGGAGCAGGGACTTCTGGTCGTCTCACTGGGAGACTGCCGCGATAAGTCGGTGGTGGACATCTCCAAGACCAGCAAAGAGGTGGTGGAAAGGGCGCAGAGCGGTGTCATGCGTGAGGAAGACTACACGGGGAGCACCTTCAGCATAAGCAACATGGGCATGTTCGACGTGGACAGCTTCTCGGCCATTATCTATCCTCCCCAGGCAGCGGTGATAGCTGTGGGCACAGTGCGCAAGCAGCCAGTGGTTCGGGACGACCAGATAACCATTGGTCAGGTGATGAAGGCGACCCTCTCCACTGACCACCGTGTGGCCGACGGCGCACAGGCAGCCCAATTCCTGGTGGAAATCAAGCGCGTGCTGGAAAACCCTGTAAATCTGCTGCTGTGAGCAGGCAGGGCACTCCCTGCACTCATGCTTTGCCCTGAATAAGTTTCCCGCCATTAGATCCAGGGAGGGGCTATTCCCCACCACCCCAGACCCCTTCGCATCACTCAGGGTGACAACTAAAAGACCCTGGATAGCTATGGGTTGAACCCAACCTCTTGGATTTGCCAGGGGAGACGGAGTACTGTAATATATCCCTGTTGGTGGCACGGGACGCAGATTATCTGTAGACAGCCCCTTCCTTTAAGAATCAAGGACACCCTTGATAAACACTTTGACTAGGAGGGATTCGCAGTATGGCAGTCACGCAGGAGATAGGTTCGGCTCTGGCAGGGCCTCCCATCGACCCCGCTTTCGTCAGGGCACTGGATGAGTTGACAGCTACAGCCAGTAAAGGGCATAAGCGGGACAGCCAGTTCTTCAATCCATCAAATGAGTGGCTAATAGGCCACATGCGCATCTTTCAGGACCTTCCTCCGCAGGAGCAAGAGCAGGTGCTCCAGGAGGCCGAGCAAATTACCCGGGAGTCCGAGCGGCTCAATGGTGAAGGCAAGGCCGGGGTTAGAGTCTGGCCTGATATAGCGGTCCGGCTGGACAGTGGCGGACTTGGCTTTTTCAGCCAGTTCGGAGTGGCGCGGCGGCCCGATCTGACGCAATATTTCATAGACGGCTTCTCAAAGAACCGCGACGCCCTGGCCTTCAGCGCGTCCAACCAGGCACTCTTTGCCAAGATACTTCCCTATATAACCGCGCTGATGAAGCAGCGCTTCGCGTCTGGAGATACCATTATCCAGACCGACCGGCAAGTCGGCGATGCTCCTGGGCGCTCGTTTCACGCACGACAGCTCCTGTTTGGCACGGACTACCCACAGCTTCCCTACATGTGGCGCCAGTTGACCTTCGACGTTCCTGATGCGGAGATTCAGGAAAAACCCCACATCCTGGAAGTCTCCATTCCAAAATGGCTGGATGACCTGGGCCTGCCCCAGGACCTCAAAGACCGCGTCCAGGAGGCTGGTCTCACCCAACTGATCTTCAAAGCTCCCACCAAGGGACTGTCGCTACACCTGGGGTTTGACTACATGGGCGAGCACAAAATGGGGCCACTCTCTGTAGCGATGTTCCTGGTTAAGCAGTCCAATGGTCTGGCGGTGCAGGCTGCCTTGAGCATGGCACGGGTCAAGACTCTGGACGGCAATATGACCAATGCCGCGCTGATTACCACAGGCCCTTCACTACACGGCAAGAGCACCCTCACCATCATGATAGAACTGCCCGAAAGTGATCTCTCTGGGCTTCTTGGCCTGACTACAGATGCCGATGAGGGTATCTACCCCATGAACGACGACATTGTGCTGTTGCAGCGGCTGGACAAACCCACAGAGGTCACCCGCGGCGGCAAAAAGGTAAAGGTCTCCTACGGCATAGACGGCACGGAGAACAACCTCTACGCAGTGCCCTTTGGACTCACTCAAGAGGCCGATCCCATAACGTACGATGTCCTTCGCGGGTCGGAGGAGACACCAAACTCCCAGGAGACCCTGGAAAATGTACCCTTCAATGCTGTCGAGGGCGCTCCTGATTTCCTCCACAACCCTGTCCGCAACATGCGCATGCTCCTGTCGCGCTCAAGGCTTCTTGCCCGCAAGGGGGTTGCACACCTGCCGAATACCTTCACCGACGGGCGGCTGAACGATACGGTCCACGTGCCCATGGAGAGCACCGATAAGGTGCTGTGGCAGGGCGTGATGCGCCAGAACACCGTTGTACCGCCCCTGGTACGGTTGAACAAAGAGACCTATGTGCGGGCCCTCATGTACGGTGAGGCCGTGCAGACCGGGGCAGCCACAGGCGCTATTGGCAGGCCATACGTTGAGTACTTCTCAGACCCATTCATCATCGGGCTGGAAGATGAGAACGCCAATCTGATGTACAAAATCCTGCAGGATGTCGCCCAGGGTGGCATGACTCAGGAATTCTACATGTTCAACACGGGCGGCCTTGGTGCAGACAGGAATGAGGAGGCCAGCGGGCCGCTGTACAAGAAGATAACCAGAGAGCTGACCCTCATGCTCCAGGAAGCGGTGCTCAGGGGTGCGGTGAAGTTTGAGGAGGACCCTGTCCTTGGAGTGGATGTTGCTGCGGCCATTGTGAACTCGCAAGGAGAAGAAGTCCTTGATCTACGGAAAGAATGGCTGCCAAGGGAGATTTACGGCGAGGCAGAGTACCGCAGACGGGTGGTGGAGTTGAAGCATAAGCGGTTCTACGGCGAGAACCCCCAGGACAAGGCCGGGATTCTGCGCTACACCAAGGTCAGCGACGCCATATTTGACATTGACGAAATCCCGGTACCATCCAACGAGCGCGAACTGGCGTGGCTCCTGTCCTTCTACTGGAACGTGGACCAGGCCTACAACTCGTTGGCAGACCTGGCTGGGCATCTGAGCGAGGGCCAGCGGCCGGCGAACGGTGTCCTGAAGACGCTTGGACAGAAATATCGGGCAGGCGTGCAGCAGGGCCTCAAGCTAGCTCCTGACGGACAGGAAACACTGCCATCCCTGGGCATGGGGAACCTGAGCTAAACAGAAGATTCTTCTGCGGCGATACCATTTACCCGTGTCCGGTGGTTGTCTAAAAGCGTCACGTGCTATATTCTTAGCACAGGCGTAAATTAGGTCTGAACGACCCGAAAGTAGATACGACGTACGATAGGTACGTTAGGAAGGTAACTGGTTAGTCAGTGCCTGTAATTGGAGTAGTAGCCTCCAGCCAGCGAGAGGCTCGTCGGTACCTGGATGCGATGGTAAAGAGAGAGGTGGCGGAGTATCTCCTCGTGCCCCGTCCTCTGTCCCGGATCGATGAGACACTGTCCTCCGTGGATGGCCTGCTTTTCACCGGTGGATCAGATGTAGACCCCCATCTCTACGGACAGGCCAGGGACCCAGAGGCTGGATTGCAACTTTCTCCCCGTAGAGACCGATGGGAATTGGCCCTCCTCAAAGCCTCTCTTGAGCGTGACATGCCGGTGCTGGGAATCTGTCGCGGCATGCAGCTTCTCAACGTGGCATTCGGAGGAAGTCTCATCCAGGACTTGCCCGGTCACAGACTGGAGAAACAGAATGACAACAGGGAGTCGGGGTACCATCACGTATACATCTCCCCCGGCAGCAAACTGGCTGCCATTCTGGGCTCGGGCGGTTTCGTGAGGGTCAACAGCCTCCATCACCAGGGGCTGAGGGAGCCTCAGAAAGCCGCAACCCTCATGGCGTCTGTCTACTCACTGGAGGACGGGCTAATCGAGGCGGTGGAGAGTCCTCACCACGACTGTGTAATAGGCGTTCAGTGGCACAGCCAGTTGGAGGAGGAGATGCCCAAAAGCTTTGGCAACCTATTCCAGGCTTTGATAGAGAGAGCAGAGATATATACGCAGAGAAAAGAGGCAGGTCAACTTCAAAGAGACCTGGCCCGCATATAGCCTCAACAAAGAGAGGAAAGATCTATGGTAACCCCTATCGATAGAATACGGCCGGTGCGCATCGAAGATGAGATGCGCAGTTCCTATCTAGACTACGCCATGAGCGTCATCGTAGCCAGGGCACTCCCCGACGTGCGGGATGGCCTGAAGCCGGTGCAGAGGCGAATCCTGTACGCGATGGATGATCTTGGCATGAGGGCAGGGACATCGTACAAAAAGAGCGCCCGTCTGGTTGGAGAGGTTCTTGGTAAATACCACCCACACGGCGATGCTCCTGTGTACGAAGCCATGGTGCGCATGGCCCAGGACTTCTCCCTGCGCTATCCCCTGGTGGACGGCCAGGGCAACTTCGGCAGCATAGACGACGACCCTCCGGCTGCCATGCGGTATACCGAGGCCCGTCTGTCTGCCATAGCGCAGGAGATGCTGGCGGACATAGACCGCGACACCGTGGATTTCGCGGTCAACTTCGACGATTCGCTGCGGGAGCCACAGGTGCTTCCTGCTCTGCTGCCCAACCTGTTGATCAACGGGGCTGCGGGCATCGCCGTGGGAATGGCCACCAGCATTCCTCCTCACAACCTGAGGGAGGTGTGCGACGCCGCCGTCTATCTTATAGACCACCCGGATGCCACCGTGGAGGACCTGTTCAAGTTCATCAAGGGCCCGGATTTCCCAACGGGAGGAATCATCATGGGGCGTGAGGCCATTCTCAACGCCTATGCCACGGGCCGCGGGCGTGTGGTGGTCAGGGCCAGGGCTACCATTGAGGATGTGGAGAGACGTTCAGATCGGAAGCAGATAGTGGTTACCGAGATTCCATTCCAGGTGAACAAGGCCACGCTGGTGGAAAAAATTGCCCAACTGGCCAAGGACAAGAAGATCGACGGGATAAGTGAGGTGAGAGACGAGTCCGACCGCCAGGGCCTCCGCGTCGTAGTTGAACTGCGCCGCGAAGCACAGCCCGAGATCGTGCTGAACAACCTGTATAAGCACACAACGCTGCAGACGGCCTTTTTTGTCAACACCCTGGCGCTGGTTGATGGTCAACCCCAGGTGCTGCCCCTGAAGAGGCTTCTGAGGCACTTCATAGACTTCCGTCGCCAGATAATCACGCGGCGAGCGCAGTTCGACCTGAGAAAGGCTCAGGAGCGGGCCCACATTCTTGATGGACTGCGGACTGCCCTGCAAAACCTGGACCAGGTGATTATCCTCATCCGCCAGGCCGCCGACGTGGAGGCCGCCCGCCTGGGATTGATGGAATGGCTCGGCCTGACCCAAATACAGGCCCAGGCCATTCTGGATATGCAGTTGCGGCGTATAGCTGCCCTGGAGAGGGAGAGGATAGAGACGGAGTTCCAGCAACTTCAGAAGACAATTGGGGAGCTTGAAGCCCTGCTGGCGGACCCTCAGCAGGTGCTGTCGGAGGTCAAGCGGGAGACCCGAAAGATTCGGAAGGACTATGGAGATGACCGCCGCACCGAGGTATGGGAAGAGGAGCCTGATGCGCCCACCAGGGAGGAACTGATTCCCAACCAGGACATGGTGATTACCATCACCCAGCGCGGTTATGTGAAGAGCATGCCGCTGGACACGTATAAAGCCCAGCACAGGGGCGGCAGGGGCGTGACGGCCATGGTCACAAGGGAGGCCGATGTGCTCCAGCATCTGCTGGTGGCAGATACCCATGATACCCTTCTGTTCTTCACCAACAGGGGTAGGGTCTACTCTCTCAGGTGCTTTGAAATACCCATAGATGCCTCACGCACCACCCGCGGCACTCCTGCGGTGAATCTCCTGTCAATTGTTGAAGGGGAGCAGGTCAACGCCGTGTTGGCAACCTCCGCCAATCGCCCGGATGAGTTCATAATGCTGGCCACCCGCAAGGGGGAGATAAAGCGGATGAACTACTCTTCCGTGTCCAGCATACGGAGCAACGGGCTTATAACGATGGACCTGGAGCCGGGCGATGAGCTTGTCTCAGTCCGCGGCGCCCGCGAAGGAGACGAAGTTGTGATGGTGACGGGGATGGGCATGGCCGCCCGCTTCCCAATTGCCAACGTACGCCAGAGCAGCCGCTATGCAGGCGGTGTTAGAGGGATACGCCTTGATCCGGATGACAGAGTGGTGTCCATGGACGTGGTTATACCGGGGGCACAGCTCTTTGTGGTGAGCCTTAAGGGATTTGGGAAGCTGACTCCCATCCAGGCCTATCGTAGGACGGCCAGAGGGGCCAAGGGGGTGATAACCCTTAAGATCACTGAAAAGACTGGGCCTGTGGCCGCGGCACACCTTGTGCTGGACGCTACCGAGATCATGTTGGTCTCTGAACAGGGCATCATAGAGCGCCTCGCCCTATCTGAGGTTCGGGTGACGGGCCGAGTTGCGCAGGGCGTGTGGATCATGCGGGACAAAGAAAAGGACAACATGACTGTGGCCACCGTAGCCAGCGTCAATGGGCACAGGAAAGCGTCCGAGTAGGTTCGCGTTCTCCATTGTGGGCGAAGGGCTGTGCTATTAAGTCCTCAGTCGAAGGTACTTGAACAGCAGGGGGTGACGCTGTGTCGCCAGGTCAAGGGCTTGCTGCATCACCCTTCGGAGGGTGAAGTGGGCTTCGGGACCGGTGCGCAGCTTGAAGAGGTGGTAACACTCCCTCAGGTTCACCTTGGAAAGCACGCGTCGAAGGTGGGCATGGGTAACCAGGTACTCCCCAACCCCTGGCAGGGCCTCGGATACGGCATGAAATCCGTCGGCGGCTGTCTGCATTCCTTCCCTGAAATGCCCCTCCAGTCCAGCCTGCATGATAATGTCAGGGACAATGTATCCCAGGTCTACAGTGGCTGGTTGAGGGATATAGGTCTGCATTCGGTGGCGCTTGAACTCTCGATATGCCCCGTAGTCCATTACCAGGTCAAACGTGTAGTCCACCACCTCCAGTTCCCTCATGGGGATGTCGTGGGGGCCAAGGCGGTCAAGCGCCTGGTGGATGACCTCCTCCCGCTCGGGCTGACTCATCGCCTCCGCTCTTTGCCATACATCCTGGTATGGGCTGGAGGAGAATCTATATAACAGCGAGGCCACCAGCTTGGACTCCGCCTGGGGGTCGTAGTGGACAAGCTCCACCCGGCAGTCGTCGTATGAGGGTTGATTCACTTCCTCTTTGGCCGACGCCTGCTGAGCCTCTCGACTCAATACAAGGTATTCGTTGCGGTCGGCGTACTTGATGAGGGTGGGAGTTATGGTCCTGCCCTGCTCCTTCATGGCCTCTCCAATCTCCTGCTCCTCAAGCAGGTCAGAGGAGAGGAGCTTGCGAACGGCGCTCTCCATGGAGCGGGCGTTCAAGGTCATCCCCACATTGGTGAGCGTGGCCGCGGGCAGCAGGAAACGGCAGACATCGGTGGATACTCGCCGCAGGCGGAGGTTGTAGGCCGAGTCTCGCTCGCCCTCATTCTGGGGCGTGGTTCCCCGCAGATACTCAAGCAGCTTCTCCGTCGTTTCCTGGTAGGCCCTGAACAGGGAGTCGCAGGTGGTCACGTACACATCCCTGAGAGGGTGTCCATCAAGCTCACGTGGAATGTGATAGTGGCCCTGGTCAAGCACCTGGTACCGTGAGGACTTTTCAGTGTAGGAGGCCAGGCGGTTGTCCTCCAGGGTGTCGCAGGCCAGGCGCGAGATGTTCTCCAGCGCCATGTGGATGATGGCGTGCTCTGCCACCGAGGCGTGGCCGTAGTTGACGACCCACCGCTCGTGGAAGTCCGCCGCCTTCTCCGCGCTCACAACCTTGGCAATCTCGTCAAATGGTTGGGGATTGCGGGAGGTCATGGCGAAGACCACCGCGAGCTGCTCCTCCGTCAGCTCTCTGGGGTCAAGGGGATAGATACGCCTAGATAAGTCCATATTTGCCGCCTTCGCTATTGGTGTCCCAATAATAGATTACCTGATAGAAAAAGTGCAAATGTGGGATGAAGTGCGTACTCTACTTGATGAGCCGTGTTCTCATCACCCGCAAGGCCAGGGTCAGGAAGAAGGCCAGGAACACCAGCATCAGCATGAATGACCCGAGTAGAGTCCAGTCCAGTTCCCCAAACGCTAACCCACGTATCAGGTGAACCGCGGGGGTGAGGGGCAGAATCCAAGCCATGGCAGGCAATGGAGAGGGAAGCTGGTTCAGAGGGAAAAAGACGCCGCTGAAGAACCACATGGGGGTGACGAAGAGCGTGAAGAAGCTGTTTAGGCTGTTCAGGTAGGGGACCAGGGCGGTCACGGTGATGGCTATGGAGGCGAACATCAGTCCCACGATGAAGGAGACGGGTATTATCAGCAGTGCCCAGGGGGAGGAGACCATGCCAAGGACGTATGTGAAGGCCAATATGACAGTGGCCGTGAGGGTGGACCGCGTAGCGCCCCAGGCTATCTCTCCCATCACCAGGTCTTCCACGCTGACCGGTGTGACGATGATGCCATCGAAAATCCTATGGGTCTCCATACGCAGGTAGGTGGAAAAGGTGCACTCGAAGACGGCGTGGAACATGGCATAACTGGCTATGATTCTAGGGGCTACGAACTCGCCGTAAGTCTTGCCGTTGATGTCTTCAACGTAAGCGCCAAGGCCAAACCCCAAGGCGGTCAGAATTACCACCGGCTCCGCGATGATGCCTCCAACCTCGGTCTTCCACAGACGCAGGAATACGTTCCTGTTACGCTGCCATACCCTGGCGGCCCTGTAAGTTGGATAGATCATTCCTATCGGAGCTCTCTGCCGGCCAGCCGGAGGAAAACGTCCTCCAGGTTAGCCGCCCTCACGATTATGTCCTCCTCCTCCAGATCAAATGCCCTTGAGTTGGCCCTTCCATTTGGGGAGAACATATAGAGAGTATCTCCGTGTTCTTCGACCTCCATGCCATTCTGATGGGCCAGTGACGTAACATGGTCGGCCTTTTCGCCGCTGGAAGGCACCTCCACCACCTGGCCACCCACGTGGAGACGCACCAGGTCTCTTGGCGATCCCTGGGCCAGTATCTTCCCACGGTCCATTATCACCAGCCGGTCACACAGACGGTTTGCTTCTTCCATGGAGTGGGTGCAGAGGAGCATGGTGATGCCCTGCTCTTTGAGGGAACTCAGCTTCTGCCATGCCAGATGGCGTGCCTGTGGGTCGAGCCCGGTGGTGGGTTCGTCCAGTAGAAGCACCGATGGGCGGTGGATAAGGGCCCGGGCCACCAGTAAACGACGCTTCATACCCCCTGACAGGGTGTCAATGCGGTGGTGCGCTCTCTCTCCAAGCTGGAATAGGAACAGTGCTTCCCAGGCTCTGGCGAGGGCCGTGGTGGAGTCCATGTTGTAATAGCGGGCATAGGTGGTCAGGTTTTCCAGTACAGTCAGGTCTGTATCCAGGTTTTCCTCTTGGGGCACCACTCCAAGGAGCGCTTTGACTCCGCGCTGGTCTGTTGTCACCGATTTGCCCTAAATCAGCAGTTCCCCTGAGGTTACAGGGGATACGCAAGAGGCCATCTTGAGGGTACTGGTTTTCCCTGCTCCATTGGGCCCCAGGAGGCCGAAGCACTCTCCCCTGTGGACGGTCAGGTCAAGGTCGTCGACCGCTAAGTTGTCTCCGTACCTCTTCACCAGGTTTCTGGCTATGACTACAGGCTCCGATGTGTTTCTACCAGGCATGTTCCTGTGATGATACACCAGGTTGGAAGCGCGTGGAAGGAGGCTGCTACTGCGATGTTACAGTGGAGTGACTATGAAGCCGGGGCTTTGCTCTGAAATGGAGCAGGTTTAAGAGCGGGGGTTAGAAGCCTGCTTGCTCTTCAATATCGTCTCTGGAGGAAGATGCTGGTTCATCGTCATCGGAGGGTGGAGCGGCAATGGTGGCCTCTCCCTCCTCATCCCAATCGATAATGGGGGGGCGCTCAATCTCTATTTCTTCCTCTTCCAGGTCAAGGTCTGCGGGTAGAGGAGGAGCTCCCAGGTATGAGTAGATTCCACCTGTCGGCTGCTTGTTGGGGAACGACACCTTGCCATACTGACTGCGATGCTGATATGTTTCCTTGATCATGACGACCAAGCTTCGTTCCTGCACGGAGGTTATGGCGGCAGCGTATCCGTTTCCGCCCTCGATCAGCTTTGCAAGGCGTCGGCCCAATTTGGGATCAATTTCTCCCAAGTATTGCCCTTCAGGGCTCTCCACAGTCAGCCGGTCACCGGACAACTGGAGGTCTACGGCGTCCCCGGGTGCCATGCGCAGATGACCGCTGTCTGCGGGTAGTTTCATCAGCGAGATAGAAGCGGATTTCCCGCGCTCCTCTATGAAAAGCTGCGGGGTTGCCTTTGAGCCGTGCTTGGGTACTGCGGCTTCCTCGTTAAGCTGGGCCAGCCTTTGGAGGTTTTTCCTGGCTATGTTATTGGACGGAGATATCTCAAGAGTCTGGCCGAAGGCATCCTTGGCCTCTCTATACTGGCCCAACTCCGACAGTGCCTTTCCCAGCCGGTTGAGAGCCTCCACATCCCTGGGAAAGCCGCCGACGATTTCGCGGTTTACGACCACCGCTTCTTCCCAGCGACTCGCCAGGGCGAGGGCAATGGCGTCCTTTGCCTTGTCTCTTTTTATGCGCGCTTTGTCTTCGTTGCCCAGATTCATTTCCGATTCTCCGATCCTATCACCGGGGACGCATTGTATACCCACCGTCAAGAGGATTGCAACCCCTGTTTGGCTGCGCATTGAACCCGTTTATCGTTTATTTGGATGTGTCCATAAGATGCTGAGAGACGCGTGGAGATTCCTGCCAAGACAATTGGATAATGGAAAGAGTCAGTCGGACATATCTTGATTGTCAGAGGACCTGTTTCCTTCAGAAGTAGAAGGGTGAGATTTGTCAGTCTTATGCAAGAGATTCCCATATCTGCCTTTGAGGGAGGTCCATCGCACCGAAAGCAGGTCTTTCAGCATCAGGAAGCTGTCTCTCACGGGCTTCACCTTGCTCCCTTCGTGATAGTACCAGTCTATTGGTACTTCCTTGATGTGCATCCCAAGTCTCTGGGCCAAAAAGAGGATTTCAACGTCGAATCCGAATCCCTTGGCTCGTTGCAATGGGAAAAGGGTCTCCGCGGCCTTGGCGTCAAAGCACTTGAAGCCGCACTGCGTATCGCTAAGGCCCTTCACGGCCAGGAGACGTACCATGATGTTGAACGCGCGGCCCATGAGGTGACGCCTGAAGGGTTCGTGGAAGCGGCGGGCACCGGGAGCTTCTCTGGAGCCGATAGCGACGTCGAAGTCGGTGAGGTTGGGGGGGAGGAACCTCTGCAGGTGCTCTATGGGCATGGAGAGATCGGCGTCGGCGAGAAACCTGTACTGCCCCCGTGCCTCCAGCATGCCGCCACGCACCGCCCATCCCTTTCCCCCGTGGCTGAGCCTGACCAGACGTATTCCGAGGTTTGCTTCGGCAGCGGCTTCCACCAGGCTGGCGGTCCCATCTTGGCTGCCGTCGTCGGCCACCACCACCTCCCAGGAATAGTCCTGACCTCCCGCGTACTTCACAACGGTGTCCAGGGTCTGGGCGATCCGCATCTCCTCGTTGTAGGCGGGGATTACGATGGAGAGATAGGGTTGTGCCAAAGGATCAAGGCCGCCTTCCATGGAATCTGGCGAATCTAGTCAACCTGGTCAAGCTGAAAGGCCTTGTGAAGCGCGCGCACTGCGTCCTCCACCATATCTTCGGCTACAATACAGGTTATGCGTATCTCTGAGGTGGTTATCATCTCTATGTTCACGTTGGCTTCATAGAGGGCGCGGAACATGCGGGCTGCGTAACCCGGGTTGTGCTGCATGCCCGTCCCGACGATGCTGACGTTCCCGAGGTAAGCGTTGCTGATGCAGTCCCTGGCTCCCATGCTCTCGACCACGGGTTCCACGATTTCCATGGCGGCCTCAAGGTCCTCGCGTGCTACGGTGAAGGTGAGGTCGGTGATGCGTTCCACGCTGGAGTTCTGGACAATCGTGTCTACGCTTATTCCCTTCTCCGCCAGGGGTTCGAATATGGTAGCGGATATTCCGGGACGGTCAGGCACTCCAAGCACGGTTATCTTCGCCACGTTTTTGTTGTGGGCTATTCCTCTAACTCGGTTTCTAGATTCCATATGGCCTCTCAGTGAATAAGCGTTCCAGGTGCGTCCGTGAAGCTGGAGGTCACCAGTATGGGGATGTTGTACATAGCTCCCAGTTCTATGGAGCGAGGATGCATCTTTGCCCCATAGCTTGCCAGCTCCAGCATCTCCTCATACCCTATTTCCTCCAGTATTCGTGCCTCAGGCACAATGCGGGGGTCGGCGGTGTATATGCCGTCTACGTCGGTGTATATCTCGCAGACCTTTGCATCAAGGCCTGCGGCCAGAGCCACGGCTGTGGTGTCAGACCCTCCTCGACCAAGGGTGGTGATGTCCATCTCCTCTGTGATTCCCTGAAAGCCGGCGACGATGACGATGTTATCCTCCCTAAGCTCCTTCAGGATGCGCTGCGGGTCTACGTCCACTATCCTGGCCCGGCTATAGTCCGTGTCGGTGCGGATGCCAGCCTGTCCACCGCTGAGGCTGATGGCCTTGTATCCCAGGGAGCGGAGCGCCATCGTGACCAGGGTGCAGGAGACAATTTCTCCTGTGGAAAGGAGGAGTGCCATCTCGCGCTCGTCCGGCTTCTCGGTTACAGCGTTGGCCTGGCGTATAAGGTCGTCGGTGGTATTGCCCATGGCGGAGACCACGACAACAACCTGGTTTCCATTGTCCTTTGTCAGGGCAATGCGGCGCGCCACGGCCTTGATTCTCTCCGCGTCGGCCAGGGAACTGCCCCCGTATTTCTGGACGATCAAGTCAGTCATTGGCGTTTCCTTCACTTCTCAGATACAACGTGTGCCCCCAGGGACGACGGTCTTGTTACCTTGATGCTGCCAGGGATACCCAGCTTGTCCGCGGCATCGGCCATCTCCAGGCCGATGGTCATGAACCTGGAGGTCGTCAGAGCCAGGACGCTGGAACCGCCGCCTGAGAGGAACACCCCCAGTGCCCCGGCATCCTGTGCGGCGCGGAAGATGTACTTCATGGCGGGGAATATCTTCTCCCGTGCGGGCTGGTGCAGCCGGTCCTGGGTGGCGACACGTAGATTTTCGAACCGCCCAGTAGACAGGGAATTTACCAGCAAGGCCACCCTTCCCAGGTTGTATACGGCGTCTTCACGGGTGACCTTTTCGGGAAGGACAGCCCTTGCGTCTTTGGTGGACATGGGTAGGTCTGGCACAAAAACTATTGCCGTCAGGTCGGCGGCTACGGGCACGGTATCTGAGATAACTACATCTCCGTCTCTGACCACCACCTGGCAGCCGCCCAGCAGGGCCGGTGTTACGTTATCGGCGTGACCCTCCATGCTCACTGCCAGCTCCAGGAGGCACTGCCGGTCGAGGGGATGCGAGCACAGGGCGTTTGCCGCCAGGAGGCCGCCCACGATGGCGGCGGCGCTGCTCCCAAGACCACGGGCCAGGGGTATGCGGTTCTCGCACAGGAGGGACAGTGGTGGAGCGTCCTCGCCCGCTTCTCGGAAGAGGGTCTGAGCGGCCCGATATACAAGGTTGTCCTCCGCCGTACTAAGGGTATCGGCGCCCTCTCCCTGTATATGCACCTCTGGTGCGGTGGATATTCTTGCATGCACGTCATTCCACCAGTCTAGGGCCATTCCCAGGCAATCGAAGCCGGGGCCCAGGTTGCCAGACGTGGCAGGTACTCGTACGGTGGCTTGGCGTTGTTCCATAGCAGGAGTATACAGGGCGATATGTTGTGTTTCAAGAAAAAGTGGAGTGCAGGCTGGCTTTGCCAAAAATGTCATTCTGAGGAGATCAGCGACGAAGAATCTGGGGTGGGAACTTCGGCGTGCATCAGGATAGCCCCTCTGCCCCAGACCCTTCGCTCGCGCTCAGGGTGACATGCTAAATCTCTACTTTTTGGGCAATGCTCTTTAAGCCATAGAGACCCTACGGAAATCTTACAGTTTTACGCTGGGTACTATCCTAACCCACCTCCGTGGCGTAAAATGTGGCGTAGTTTCAAGAAATTATGGTATATCTGTTACAACTACACGGGAGGTGGGTATGACAACCTTCAGTCAAGCCGGTTCAGGTGCTGTTTTCGTACCACGGACTACGCAGAAGGCCTTGGACCAGGAGATAATCGACCGCTTCCTGGAGAGGGCGGCTGGCCTCGGCATCCAGCCCACGCCCCTGGGCCTGAAGCTCCTCGGCGCTGGACTCCTTGGGTTGCTTCATACCGCAGGGACATACAGGGTCTCCTGGCAAAAAGAGGTCCGTATCAGCATCCCGGGGATATTGAGCTTCGCGGTGGCCCTTCCACGGCAGGGGGTCTTCACCAGGTACAGACTGGATAAGGTCTTGATGAGCGTCGAGGCCGAAGCTTTTCGACAGCCCCTGGCGACGCTTTGGGAGATAGAGGACACCGCGGTGCTGGCGGAAGAGGTTGATCCCATACTGGCGGTGAAGGTGGCGGGACGTTGGTTCGAGGTGTATCGCTGGCTCAAGAGGCCATACCTCCTCAACGACGAAGAGGCCCGGCACCTGGCGAGGTTGCTCTAGAGGTGCCTACTTTCTAACTGTTGGGCGGCAGTTTCTAGGTGCTGATTGATTTGCATGATGCTTCCGGCAACGAGACTAAGAAGGCGAAGATAGTCAGTCCGATTCCAATTCTTGCCGGGAAGACCTAGTTTGGTCGCTGCCGCCGCCACCGCCTCCATATTTGGGGTGTGAGCAAGTCCGCCGTGCGTTCGCAGATCGTACAGGAAGGCCAATGGAGCGAACTCATCTCGGACCCGTTGATACGATCGCACGAGTTCGGCTTGGAGGTCAGCCTCGGTCGCGCTACTAGTTATACTCTCTACCTGCATCACTAGCTTGGGGATTCCGTCGATGGGAGGCTGGAAGTCCTGGACCAACACGGCAACGAGCGTCACCCGCTGCAAGAGGTTCCGTGAACCCAGAGGCTGACTGGGGCTCCCGTCATTCAGGTGGAGGTCTTTACCGACGGCGCTGAGAAGTTTGCGTAGTGACGCTGGCGCCAGGGCGTCAATGACCAGTGTCGATGCAAGCGTTGCTCTCTTTAGGAACTCGTCGTCATCAGCATCGGTGGGATAGACCCACTTGAGCTGGCGGCCCGCCAGACTATCGAGTGAACCCTGCCAAAGTGTTTCTGGGTCTCCAACGCCGATCGAATCAGCAAAATGCGTGAAAGCCACGTTCAGTTTCTTAAGCATCCGCTCCACCGAATTTACTGCATCAGGTATTGTCTTCTCTTCACGCAGTGCAGCTAGAGTCCCCAGGCTAGGTGGCTCAACAACGTACTGCTTCCAATGAGGCCATTCTTCAAACGGGACCCCTTCTGCGAAATCACCGATGTGGGTCGCTAGCAGTTCATTGCCTATTCGTGACGTACTGCGAATAAGCCCCCAATAGTGCCGACAAGAAACCGAGCCATTGTCCGAAACGTCGAATCCGGAAGTGCCTTCATACTTCGTTAGTACTTCCTGCCTAAAGCAGACATCATCCATGAAGTCACAAGTTGCACCTTCAAACGTTCGCCCCTTGGTTTGTCGGAAATGCGTCCAACGAGCCGGAGCAACTGGGCCAACGCGAGTAGGCAGGGTGAAATTATATGGGTCGAAAGGCGGCTCCTCAGCCCACGGATCATCGACATCGACTTCTGGCGGTTCGATCTCAAACCACAAATGCAAACTTCGCCGTAAGAATGATGGTGTTCCGAGTATGCTTTCATGTGGTCCATTGTTGTGGAGGATCGCTTTGGTCCTCTGGTCGGGAGACCCTAGCACCATATCCCCCGCTACAAATGCCTCAAGGTTACTAGGTGACGGATCATAGAGATGTAGGTGGCGATAATGCCCGACTACCAACGCCATCTGACGAGCCTGGAGGTACCTACTCAGATAATCAGTTCGGATATCAACGACTGCCAGGTTTCCCTCCTCAACGACATGTCGACGTAGGGCCTCGACCCCACGTCGCGGATCCCACCAGATACCACTCCCGGTCGTTTTCTCCTCTAGCTCAAAGTACAACTCTAGATCCGGGTTGATAAAAAGCTCGACGCCAGTCGTGATGGAACGCACGAATACTAGGGGTTCGACGGTCACCGAATTGAAATGGAATTCGAATCGGTGGAACGGAGAATAGTCATAGGTCTTCGTAGCGCCCTGGTGGTTTATGGATCCTTTCGGCTTGCCTAAGTTTCCAATATGATTTCCGATGTAGTCCAGGTTATCGAAGATTTCTGAAAATTGGCCAGGGGTGAGTAGGAAACTTTGCCGTGAAATCACGTCCTGAATGCCTCGCTCATCTCTACTAGGAGTGATAGTCCATGCCCCCAGCCTAAACCACAGGCCCGCTGTGCGGTCTGCAAGAAGGTCCTGGCTAAAATCTAGTTCTGGGATACTTAGCAGGTTGCCTGGAACATCATCAGATCTAATTATTTGGTCCATCGCCAACAACTGTAATGGAGGGAACAGGCTCTCCATGTTTACGCATGCTAACCACATACCCTTGAATGGCTTCCATGATATTTGTGATAGCCTCTTCCCTGGTTTTCCCCTGGGAGTGGCACCCAGGGGAAGCTGGGCAACTGACCACGGTATATCCGTCCTCGTCTAGCTCAAGGGTGATAGCGAATTTCATAGACCTCTCCCCACGATTGTAATGGTTCACAAAGCTCTAGCTAAAGTATAGCAATGAAACGAGCCTGACGGCCAGCGTATTCCTACTCCCCCATCTTCGCCACGGTGTCCACGTCCTTGTCCCCGCGGCCGCTGAGGCACATCACGATAATGCTGTCTTCAGGCAACGTTGAGGCAAGCTGGCTGGTGTAGTAGACGGCGTGGGCGGACTCCAGCGCGGGGATGATTCCCTCGCTGCGGGACAGCATCTGGAACGCCTCCAGTGCTTGGGTGTCGGTGACGGCCACGTACTCGGCGCGCCCCGTGTCCTTGAGGTGGCTGTGCTCCGGACCTACCCCTGGGTAGTCGAGGCCGGCGGATATGCTGTGGGTCTCCTTCACCTGCCCGTGTTCGTCCTGCAACAGGTACGACATTGCACCGTGGAGCACTCCCGGCCTTCCTGCCACAAGGGTAGCGGCGTGTCGCTCCGACTCGACTCCCTCGCCTGCGGCCTCAACGCCAACCAGCTTTACAGAAGTATCGTTGATGAAGGGGTAGAAGAGACCTATGGAGTTGCTGCCTCCACCAACGCAGGCCACGGCGTAGTCGGGCAGGCGACCCGCGGCTTCCAAAATCTGCTGGCGGGCCTCGATGCCGATGACTTTTTGGAAATCCCGCACCATCATGGGATAGGGGTGCGGCCCCACGGCGCTGCCTATGAGGTAGTAGGTGGTCTGCACGTTGGTCACCCAGTCCCGGATGGCCTCGTTGATGGCGTCCTTGAGGGTGCGGCTGCCGGAGGCCACGGGCTTTACCTCCGCACCGAGGAGACGCATGCGGTAGACGTTGATGGCCTGCCGTCGCATATCCTCTTCGCCCATGTACACCAGACAGTCGAGGTCCAGCATCGCGCAGGCAGTTGCGGTGGCGACGCCGTGCTGACCTGCCCCGGTCTCGGCGATGATGCGCTGCTTGCCCATGCGCTTGGCAAGCAGTCCCTGGCCCAGGGCGTTGTTGATCTTGTGGGCGCCGGTGTGGGCAAGGTCTTCGCGCTTCAGGTAGATGCGGGCACCGCCGGACTGACGGGAGAGGTTCTCGGCGAAGTACAACGCCGTTGGCCGTCCAGCGTAGGTTTTGAGATAGTGTGACAGCCGGGCCTGGAATTCTTCGTCCTTCTTCGAGTCCTGATATGCCGCCTCCAACTCTTCCAGCGCGGTCATCAGTGTCTCGGGCACAAAGCGACCCCCGTGCGGGCCGAAGTGGCCCCAGGAGTCGGGTAGAATTATGTCTGATGCTTTCATAGCGTTGCTTTCTACTTGTGGGTCAAGTTCTGGCGGTGTCCTTCAATGCCTCGTCCGTTTGGTGGACTTGGGCGATGAACTCAGCGATCTTCGCCGCGTCCTTCTGCCCAACGGTTTCGACGCCGCTGGATACGTCAAGGCCCCAGGGCTGTACCTGGCGTATCGCCTCGGCCACGTTCTCCGGGCTGAGGCCGCCCGCCAGAAGAAAAGAGTAATCGCGGGCCAACCTCTGGCCGACCTCCCAGTTAAAGACCTGGCCTGTGCCGCCGAGAATGCCCTCTTTGAAGGTGTCCAGCATGCATATGTGACCGCTATCCCGGTATGTCTTCAGAGACCGCTCCACCTCTTCAAGGACGTCGTGTGCAGGGGCGTTGTTCCTGACGTGGATCACTTTGACCACAGGCCGCACGACCTGGCTACAGTAGTCGGTGGACTCGTTGCCGGACAGCTGTGCCATGTCCATGTTGCAGTATGTGAGCAGGTGGTTGACCTCCTCAAGGGGTTGATTGGCGAAGACACCCACCCATGCCGGAGACTCTCGATGCCACTGGTCGCGGAATGACTGGATGAGGTCTTTTGCATATTCTGCATCCAGAAAGCGTCTGCTGCGTGGTTCAAACAGGATGCCAAGGAAGTCCGCGCCGGCGTTGGCCGCGGCCAACGCGTCGTCCACCTTGCTGAGTCCGCAGATTTTGACTTTGGTCAACTATACCCCCTGCTCAGAACCGTGCAGCAGTTCTCTCACCTTGGCTCCGGGGTCAGGAGACGTCACGATGGCCTCGCCCACCAGCACGGCATGGACGCCAACCCGTCCAAGCCTGACCAGGTCGTCGTGGCTGTGGATGCCGCTTTCGCTGACGAGTATTTTACCCCTGGGAACACGCGAAGCCAAACGCTCAGTTACAGAAATATCGGTTTCAAAGGTGCGCAGGTCGCGGTTGTTGATGCCGATTATCTCTGCACCAGCCGTCAGGGCTATGTCAATCTCCTCTTCGCTGTGCACCTCCACCAGTGCCTGTAGCCACAAGCTCTGACAAGCGCGTAGAAGCTCTTTCAAGCGCTCTAGTGTGAGTATGGATACTATCAGAAGCAGAGCGTCGGCTCCGTAGGCCCTGGCCTCGTGCACCTGGTATGGGTCGAAGATGAAGTCCTTGCGCAGAACGGGCACGCCGAGTGGCAGGAGGACATTCTTGACCGCTTCCATGTGCTCAAGGCTGCCTTGAAAATTGTCCTTCTCCGTGAGGACTGAGACGGCGGCCGCGCCGTTATCGGCGTAGGTCTTTGCCAGGGACGCGGGGTCGTAGTTATCACGAAGCAGGCCGCGTGAGGGTGATGCCTTCTTTGCCTCGGCGATGAGGCGCGGCCCGTCGCCCATGAGAGCGCCCGAAAGGTTCAGGGGCACTGGAAGCGCCTCGATGCGTTCTTCAAGGCTTGAAAGGGGCGACTCCTTTTTGTGGCGCTCCACTTCCTGCCGCTTGGTCTCTACGATACTGTCCAGAATAGTAGCCATAATTTTGCAAAATTCTTTTAAATAATAATTAAACGAGCGTCTGGCTCAGTTCCACAAGGGCATGAAGCTTTTCCATCGCTCTGCCGCTGTCGATTGACTCGGAAGCCTGCATTACTCCCTGACGGAGGTTCTTGACGGCGTCCCCGGCAGCGAGAGCGGCGGCGGCGTTGAGCAGCACAACGTCGCGATGAGGGCCTTGCTCGCCAGATAGTACCCGGTTCATGGCAGCCACGTTTTCCTCCGCTGAGCCGCCCAGGATGGCGTCAGATGAGGCACGAGTGAGGCCAAATTCCTCAGGAGTCACGCTGTAGCTGTAGATGTTCTTTGCCCTCAACTCCCATACCTGTGTTGAAGCTGAGATGGATATCTCGTCAAGGCCGTCCTCTCCGTGGACGACCAGGGCGTGCTGGCAGCCCAATTGTTGCAGCACACGCGCCATCTTCTCGCCCAGCGCGCCGTCGGCTATTCCCAGGACCTGGCTCCGCGCTCCCGCGGGATTGGTGAGGGGGCCAAGGATGTTGAACACCGTGCGGATGCCTATCTCTCTCCGCGGTGGCCCTGCGAATCTCATGGCGGGATGGAAGGTGGGGGCGAACATGAAGCCAAAGCCCACCTCCTGAATGCACCGTTCCACTCCCTCCGGCCCAAGGTCTATCTTGACCCCGGCGGCCTCAAGGACGTCGGCGCTGCCGCAAGCGCTGGTGATGGCCCGGTTGCCGTGCTTGGCGACCTTCAGCCCCGCGCCCGCGACGACGAAGGCGGCGATGGTTGATACGTTGATGGTGTGGGCGCCATCACCCCCGGTGCCGCAGGTGTCCACAAGGTCGCCCGCCGATTGCACGTGCAGTGCTTTCTCCCGCATGACTCTGGCCATGCCCGCGATCTCCTCGGCGGTCTCGCCCTTGAGGCGCAGCGCGGTGACGAAGGCCCCGAACTGGGCCGGGGTGGCCTCCCCGGTCATTATCTCCTCCATGACCTTGGCCGCGTCCTCCGCGGACAGGTCATGGCCGGAAACCACGGTGCTTATGGCTTGTTGGATCATTCTTTTGCCCTTTTGGGAGCAGCTTGGCCTGGATAATCAACCGCCTCAACCTCGAACTGAAGGATGCCCAACTCGTAGTTTTTCTCCTTGAAGTCTACATGTATTGGTTTTGTGGATGTGCATTTTCTCCCAAATACGTCCCGATAACTGACTTGAACATATGGCGGGCCATCCTCACTTTGTGGGGGTGAAATTACTAAAGGTTGTGGTTCCACTTGATCACCTGCAGACAGATTAGCCTCAGTCAGGGTGCGTGTCATCTCATCCACGAAGTTTATTTGGTATTGCAAACGGAGTGCGGGCCCCACACCAACATTCCTGAGCTTGCACCTCAACTCATCGGGTATATTGCCTTGCTCCAAGGTTAAGCCAATCTTTATTTTCTGTTCTGAACTCAGTTCGTCTTCTAAGATATCAATGACAGGAAGATACGCGTCTTGCCGTTGCTTTTGCATCTCAGCTACTGCTTTTGTGCTAGCGTCGGCTTGCTGTTTAGCTGCCTCAGCCATTTGTAAGCTAGCTTCTGCCTGGAGTTTTGCACTCCGAGCATAATGTGTGGTTACGAGGAGTAGGCCAAGGAGAATAAGCGTCTCCAGCACTTGAACCCATGTGGCTTCATCTATCACCCTGAGGTACAGGGCAAGTCCAACTAGAGACAAACCAAAAATTCCCAGACCTAAGCCTGAGAGGAATCCCGCAATGAACCGAAACAAGCCTTTGCGTACCGAATTAAAGTTCATATTCCACTTCTGATAGCAACAGGTGTCCACACCTATGACCACGCAGCTAAGAGTGTCGCAAACTCCTTTGCTCTAATTCACTCACCCAAAATATATTCCATGATGATGGCATGGGCCTTGTGGGCCTTGTCTCCGCCACGGAACTCGAAGACCTTGTTATCCATTCCCATGACCTGGATCATGAGGCTGTCGCTTGCGAAGAACCCCCGCTTGACGAAGATACCACTGTCGTCCTCGCTGCTCACTGATACGATGCGGCTGTAGGGGATACTCACCACGGCCTTCTTCTTGCCAAGGAACTCCTTGTCGTAGTAGATAAGCCGCTTGTCGGTCATGCCGATGAACCCGGTGGAGGAGCCTTTCAGATCGAAGACCGCATGAATGGTCTCCTGGGGCAGGCAGTACTCCTCGATCTTCTCCAGTTGGTCCTTCTTATCGACGATGATGTCCGCGCCGTGGACTGCCACTTCAGCCCTCCATTTCCGTCACTGGCATCTATGTGTTACGCTTGCCGGAATTCATCCCAATCAATATCCAGGTCTCTCAGGATCTTGTGCAGGGTGCCTGCGGGAACCTCGTGGCTAGGGTGTCTAGAAATCACTGTCCGCTTCCTTGTCGTGCCGTGTAGCCACATCTCATGCCCTGCTCTTTGCTCGTCAAGAATAACGCCCAGCCCTCTGAGCTTCCTGGCGAGTTAGGCATATCTCACGCCACAGAGACCAAAAGTTTTAAGCTGTGTGGCAAGTCAGAATCCGTGACAGCACTGAACTCTTCCGGCAATGGATCACCGTGTTTTTTGTAAGAAGCGATGAAAAGCTGGATGCCTTCCTGGATGTCCTGGATGTCCTCCTCAATGGTATCCGAGTCTACGAAGCAGCCGGGCAGTGCGGGCACCTCGGCCCGCCACAGGCCGTCCTCCTGCTTCGAGAGAGATACCTCCACCTGATAGGTTAGCAACCTAGCCCTCCCTTCCGGCGGCCGCTTTCTGCTTGGGCTGCATTTCGAGGAAGTTTCGAAGGATGTCCTTCCCAACCACGGTCAAAATCGACTCAGGGTGGAACTGGACGCCTTCGATCTGGTACTCCTTGTGGCGCACTCCCATGATCAGCCCGTTGTCTGTCCAGGCGGTGACCTCCAGGGTATCGGGCAGGTCATCTTTATATATGGTCAGGGAGTGGTAGCGTATGGCCTCGAAGGGGTTGGGCAGCCCCTTGAAGAGGCCCTTCCCGTCGTGATGGATGAGGGAGATCTTGCCGTGCATGATCTCGCCGGCCCTGCCCACCGTTCCACCATAAGTATAGCCGATGCACTGATGGCCCAGGCACACGCCCAGGATGGGTATGCGGCCCTCGAAGTGGAGCACTACGTCGTTGGATATGCCCGCCTCCTTTGGCGTGCGCGGCCCTGGAGAGATGACGATCTTCTCGGGAGCCATCAACTCAATGTCTTCCAGGGTGATCTGGTCGTTGCGCACCACCCTTACCTCTGCGCCAAGCTCGCACAGGTACTGGTAGAGGTTGTAGGTGAAGCTGTCGTAGTTGTCTATTAAGAGAATCATTTGTTTTGCCCTATCAGCTAAGTGTCCATTGCCACTTTATAGCCGACAAGCTAATTGTACCTGCGTAGCGGTCGAAAGGGAAGTCGGAGGGAGCTTTGGATGGCGGATTGGTCTCTCACAGGATTCATGCCTGGTGAGAGGGATTCTGCTACACTCGTAGTATGGAAACTGTGATGCGATGGCTTGGTGTATTTACAATAACCGTCGTGCTGACGGCGGCCTGTACACAGGCCACCGTTACCCCTGCCGAGATACCCACGGCAACACCGACGCCACTCCCAACCCGGACGCCCAGCCCAGTTCCCAGCCCTACACCTACGGCCACGGCTGCCCCAACACCCACCAGTGGCCCCAGCCCCACGCCAATCGCCACGCTTCAGTCTACGCCAACTCGTGAGAGGAATTCGAACATTGTGCCGTTCACACCCAGAAACTGGGTTTCCCCGCTGGTCGCCACCGGCACACCGGGCCAGAATAAGACCACCAAGCTGTCCGTTGACGGCACGACATATATAAGCTGGGCTGTAATCAACGACAGTCGCAACAGCATCGAATACACCTTTTTCGTAGATGTGTACCTGGACGACGTTCTTGCTGAGAGGTGGCGGAGCGACGGTATTGAGGCCAACCAGTTGATAAGCGTCACCGACTGGGAGTCCCTGTCGACCAGGGTGAGGCTGCAACCCGGTACGCACACTTTGAAGTTGGTGGTCGATCCCACCAACCTGGTTCCTGAGACCGACGAGTCCGACAACGTATTTGTATCGGCCTTTACCTGGGAGCCTTCAACCAATGACGTCCCCGTGGTCACGCCTGTCCCCACCAAGCTTCCTGACCTGGTGCCATCCGCTCCCAATGGATGGGCGGATTCTCTCATTGCAACGTCGTACCGTGGGGACAAGGCGGATGGGCCTCTCTCCGTGAATGTTCCCACATACATCAGCTACGGGTTCCAGAACCGGGGCCGCGCCAGCTTTGAGGGCAATATCTGGGTCTACCTCTATCTGGACGACGTTCTGGTTTCTGCCCAGATGGGGAGTGGACTGCTGGCCGATGAGACGGCCGGGAGTTCTGAGTGGACCGAGCTGTTCGATGTGATAAACGTCACCCCCGGTGTTCACACCCTGCGGTTGGAGGTGGACGCCACCAACCTAATACCGGAAGTTGATGAGCGGAACAACACAGTCAAGAGGGAGTTCATCTGGGGCACTGGTGGCGTGCCGCCCAAGCCCGCGGTTGCTCCGCCTCCGGTGGCCACTGCGCCCGCGCCATTGACCTTGCCCAACCTTGTCCCTGGATGGAGGCTGAACTGGGACGGCCCAATAATCGTTTCTCACGAGACGGAGACGTTCCTGAACAGCCATTTGACTGTGGATGCGACGCCCTTTGTAGACGTGATAATACACAATGAGAGCATCGTTGAGGCCACTGCACCCTTTTTTGTTGACCTCTACTTTGATGATAGAGTCGTCCACACCTTCGAGTTCCCTGAAGGTATGGAGCCCAACCGGCTCTGGTGGCTGCCGGACTGGGACGAGCTTGCCACCCGCACCCAGATAACTGAGGGCGCGCACACCCTGAAGATCGTCATAGACCCGGACAACGCGGTTACGGAAGCCGATGAGGGCGACAACGTTTACCAGGTGACTCTGATATGGAGGACGGGTATCGTCGAAGCTCCCGCGCCCACGATATATAGCACTCAGGAGCTTCGGCAGAAGCTGGCTGGCCTTCAGGCTCTAATCGATACGCGAGAGCCTGCCCTGAGCCCGGACGGACGCGATTACACCCAAGAGATACTGGAGGTCGCCGATGCCGGATACTACCTCCTGACAGGCAAGAGTCTTCTGGACGAGCGTGTCGACATATATCTTCTCAACCACAAAGACTATCTGGCGTGGATAGATGATCACTACGCCGAACGGCTTGCCCTCAACGAAGAGGCAAAGTATGCGGCCCTTTTGGCCGAGCGGGAGAAGACAAAGGCGTCGTCGGCGGGCCTGAAGGTCTCACGATTTGGCAAGGTAGCGGTGGTCATCGATGCCGAGCGTGATCTCGCCAATGTCATCGGGTCCCTGGCCCACGAGTTGGGGCACATGCGTCAGGCATTCCTGAACCCCACTCAGGACGATGGCGCCAACCCTTCCTTCCTGTGCGAGGCTATTCAGGAAGCCCAGGCCCAGCAGTTCGAGAGGGCCTTCTGGCTGAAGCTGGAGGCATTTGCAGGCCTGACGTTGCTGACGTACCCGGACTACCAGGGGTTCAGGGACCTTGTTGACAACAGATTCGACTACTGGTTTGCAGACCCGGGCCAGGATGAGCACTTCATGGGATACTTGCTTCAGTGGCTGGTCGTGCTGGACGACCCTGGTCTGGCTGAGATGAAACAGGAGCTGACTGCTCAGGGGCGGCTGGGAACTGAGTCGTCTCTGCAACTGTACGACTATCTGGTGGGCCTTGCGCCGGAGTCCATCGAGTCATACGTAACGTCACACATGCAGTCCCTGGGCACCTATGCAGAGACAATCAAAGCAATATCCCGGGGACGATTGGTGCCTGACCTGCATCCCGACAGCGAAGGCTCCCCGGATCTGCGGGACCCTGGCTTGTTGGCCCCCTGAGCCAGATTGACCACGGTTGAGAGTGGTATTACACTGGATAGCGTCCTTCGTTGCCGAGTGGTGTAGCGGTAGCACACGTGACTCTGACTCACGTAACCCTGGTTCGATCCCAGGCTCGGCAGCTTCTGTTGTTAAACTAAGCTAGGCATGGCCTTCCACGAAATGTAGCAACCCGTCTCACAATGCCTCATTACCCCAAGCCCTCAACCTAGACTTATGAGGTGGCTGGTTGTCTCTGGCTCGACTATCGCTTGCGTATAAGATAAACTCAGGCTTTCTACCTCATCATCTGATCGCTGGAGTTGCGACGGCCAGATGAGGCACCTGATTACTACCATCAATCTCCAGAGGCGTGCGCGGAAATTGGCTTCCGTCCTGAGATTGTTCTCACAGGTCTTCAGTTGGCTGAGCTGTTGGAGCACTACACCGATGAGCGCCCTGAGGCAATGGAGCACCTGGACTTCGCCATTGGGGAGTTTGGAGACATGAAAATGCAGCCGTCACCGGAGCGAACGTCAAGGCACAGGGAGATACTGAAGGCGTGAAGAAGTGGCGACAACATTCAGCATAGAACAGGCTAGGGACTTGGTTCCGTGGCTACAAGAGACATTCGACGCCATGCAGCCCCTGGTCGGCAAGCTCGACACCCTATCTCGTGAAGCCGATCTCAGGTATCGAGAAATGCGATCAGACGGTGGGGGCGGGGCCGAGACAGAATCGACTGAGGCTCGGAAAGTACGTCAAGAAGTAGAGGGAGAGATACGCGATCTGGTCGATTCTATAGTGGAAAGGGGCATCCTGGTAAAGGACCCACGCAGAGGTCTTTTTGACTTTCCATATGAATGGCAAGATGAGCTCGTATACTTATGCTGGCTAGCAGGGGAACCAGATATTGGTTACTGGCACACGATGGATTCAGGTTTTGCGGGCCGTCAGCCTCTTTGAGAGGCAGCCATCTTTAGAGAGGTTGCTCCAGCACAGGGAGATACTCAGGGCGTAGATAGAGGATGTATAGTAAACAAATTGAAGTATCAGGAGGCTGATTTGCCCATTGAACAATCCGCGGGAGCATTGGAGCGCATCGTGTCACCGGAGCAGGAGGTGGAGTGGTTGGGTAGCGGTTATGGTGGTGGGTCGGTGGCCGAGGGGCCGCTGTGGTGGAAAGAAGGTGGATACCTTCTGTTCAGCGACATTGGCAACAACCAGAGGCTTAAATGGGCACCCGGGGAGGGTGTCTCCGTATTCCTTGAACCCACCAACAACGCAAATGGACTTACACGAGACCCGCAGGGAAGACTGATCGCCTGTGAGCATGGTACTCGTCGCGTTACCCGCACGGAACCTGACGGGAGTATTACTGTCGTGGCCAGCACCTATCAGGGCAGGCGGTTGAACCGCCCCAATGACGTAGTGGTAAAATCTGATGGCTGTATATACTTCACAGACCCCGGAGCACCTGACCCTGGATTGGACCTGGATTTCGCTGGCGTATATCGTGTTTCCCAAGATTTGGGGACAATGACGCTATTGACTCGAGATTTCGTGATGCCAAACGGTTTAGCGTTTTCCCAGGACGAAAGCATCCTTTATATAAATGATTCCCGCCGAGGCCACATACGCGCCTTTGGAATCCAACCGAATGGCACTCTTGCACTAGCTACCGACCACGTTTTCGCAGACTTGAGAGGCGAGCGTCCTGGAGTCCCAGACGGCATGAAGGTAGACGTAGAGGGGAATGTATATTGCGGCGGTTCTGGAGGTATATGGGTCTTTAATTCCTCTGGAAATCATCTAGGTATAATAGTGCATGGGGCACCGTCTACAACCAACATGGCTTGGGGCGATGAAGACTGGAAAACTCTGTATTTCACGACTCGGGATAGCTTGGGCAGGATTCAACTACAGATACCGGGGATCGCGGTGCCGTCAGCTTGAGTAAATCGGGTTGGTCGGGGAGACCCAGGCTATCGGAGTCGGTAGCTACAAGCACTTCCGCCCCTCCTCTGGAAATGGCGCTCTGATATGGGGAGATTCTAAGGATTGAACAAAAGGTTGCTGCCAATCTGAGCCAAGCGAAAGAAGACCTCATGCTAGAAACATATGAACACCTCATAGTCCGCCAGCAAGTTGAACCGCTTCAGGTGTTTACTGGCCTGGAGATGAATAATCGCTATACAGTGATTGATGACCACGGCAACGATATATTGTTCGCCTACGAGGAATCAAGTTTCATTAGCCGTCAATTTCTGGGAAGCCACAGGCCGTTGACCATTAATGTCATTGATTCCGAGGGAACTGTCCTGATGACTGCCAGTCGCGGTTTCTTCTGGTTGTTATCTCACTTAGAGTTGCGTCATCTAAATGGAAGTGTAATAGGTGGTATGCAACGGAGATTCAAGATGCTGGGGCGCCGTTTTGACCTATATGATGAAAACCAGTTGGTAGGTACAATTGAAGGTCCGGTGCTCAGGCCCCATACCTTTTGGATCCATGGCAATGGAGTTGAGTTGGCGAAAATCACCAAGCAGTGGAGCGGCGCGGGTCGTGAGATGTTCACGGCAGCCGATACTTTCCATATTGAATTTACGACTAGCTCTTCGACTGAACAGATTCGCTGGCTAATCTTGGGGGCGGCATTCTCCATCGATCTGGACTTCTTCGAGAATCGAAAGAGGCGTGGTAGCGTCAATATAGGAGGATTTGGTAGGTGAGCACCCCATAGGCGATACAACCTTCGCCAGAGAGGGCGTTTAGCCATAGGGGAATATTGAGGTGTAGCCGGCTAGGGCATGAGAAATGGCATGAAAATGCTCCATCAACACTGCCATTCTTGAAGTTTTATTCCTGAACATTGTCCAAGAACGAATCCCAAAATCATGATAGCTATAGCGCTAGTATTGGTGGGGTTTATTCTCATGACTGTAGGTATTATCGTAGAGACAGATAAGGGACTGCTCACAATCTCTCTCGGCATTTTATTGATGGTCATCGGAGTGGTGAGGTTTCGTGAAGGCTAGGGCATCATTGAGAGCGTAGCCTGAACGGGCCTTGCACTCGCCCTGCACTCCAAGAAAACTTTAGATGAGGAGAAATCCAAATGGGGCCATTACAGTCGGACGTAAAGTGCGTATGCGGACACATTATTGCTACCCACGCTCAAGGAGTGTCCAAGTGCTCTAAATGTCCTTGCAGTGAATACATGGCGCGGCGCTAGAATTGAGTGGAGTTGCCTTAATTGCTTGCTCTAAGGCATTGAGGGTTCAGACCAGGTTCCCGGGATTTTTGTGGACGCCATGCGGTTAGAAGATGACGGTCCAACGCTCGTCTGCACGATTTGCGGATTTAGCAACATTGCAGGCGATAGATTGTGCGCAGCATGCTGGAGCGGACTGAACCGTGTGGCAGCCCCGCCGGGGCAAGAGGTCGTTTCGTCAGCAGAAAGGGAGCTGAGGAAGAAACGGTCCTCACGAATACGACTGCGCATTCTAGGCTCAACTGCAGCTGTGGTAAGTATTGTCCTTGCAGTCCAGTTCTTAACCACTCCTTCCTATCAGTCAGCACCGGAAATTCAGGAGATATCCGGGTGGATCAATACTGAACCCCTTACCTTGGAGAGCTTACAAGGCAAGGTGGTCCTCTTAGATTTCTGGACTTATACTTGTGTGAACTGCATTCGCACGCTTCCCGTCCTGAAGAGGTGGTACGACAGGTATACAGACTACGGCCTGGTAATTGTGGGCGTGCACTCACCCGAGTTTGAGTTTGAGAAGGTCCGCGAGAACCTGAAGGCAGCGACCGTTCAATACGGCGTAGACTGGTCCGTAGCCCAGGATAACGCCTTTGCTACCTGGGATGCATACAATAACTCGGCCTATCCTACAAAGTACTTGATAGACAAGGACGGCTTCATACGACACTCCCTAGTTGGGGAAGGCGGTTACGAAGCTACAGAGCAGGCTATACGAGAGTTGTTGGCGGAAACCGGAGTGCCTATTCAGGAGGTTCCCAAGACCATTATCCCCAGGTTTGACCGCAATCTTCGGGCCACCAGCGGTGGGTTTACCGGTGAGACCAGAGAGTTGTACGCGGGTTACCTGCGTAACCCCAATCCCCGGGCTCAATATATCAAGAACCCAGAGTACTTCACCACAGCAGACGATACCGAAGCATTCTTCCATGACCCGGGAGATTACGCTAATCACTCTATATACGTCCAAGGTCTCTGGCGTAAGGGCCCCGAGAGCCTGATCCACGCCCGAGTAACAGACAACTTTGAGGATTACATCGGCCTCAAGTTCTATGGCACGACGGTGAACGTGGTGGTCAACTACGAAGGAGACACTCCCTTCAAGGTTGTAGCAACACTTGAGGGACAGCCCATTGATGAAGAGTCCCGTGGAGCCGACATTGAGTATGACGAGGATGGGAAAAGCTTTTTCTTGGTAGATTCACCTCGAATGTACGGAGTGGTAGAGCTTCCCGAGTATGACGGTCTTGAGTTGAGGCTTTCCTCGAACTCAGACCAGTTCCGTGTCTTCGCTCTTACCTTCGGCTCTTATGCCAGCGGTCCATAATGGCAGAACAGCTGATTGAGACGATCTTTGACATTCACTGCGGAAAACGCACTAGGTCCAAGGACGTATCTCATCAGCCCCTAGGAGTCAACAGCCAACTTGTATTGATGGGCTCTAGAATCATTGCGCCTTAATTCAAGCATTGCAGGTTTATCCTCCAAGTAGTTGCTGAATACTCGTTCGGAGCCGCAGAATCGGCATGCTCCGAGACTTGTAGGGCCACGGTGAGGTTCAATCATCCAATGATGGATGCAGTTATTAGCAGACTTGCCATTTGATCCGTCGTGCGTATTTCTCAATTCCTGCCTCACTGTGGTCGTTGTCGGAGCGCCATAATAGAACAGTAGTGCTATTATTGTCAAGGGTACGGCTGGGACGTAATCAGGCGAAGCATGTAGGCTTCGCTAGGAAGAGCAACGAGTGTGCCAATTGTGTTATAGAGAGACCTGAGACAGCGATTTGGAAAATGTGGCATCATGTAAACATCCGAATCACTCAAGAATGGGAGCCATAAATGAAGATACCGAAGTGCTTACATGACAATCTCTTGACTCGCTGGCGTCTGCGAGGACAAGCCAAGTTTATTAGAACTTTAGAGAGCGAAATGCTCGAAGTGAGGTGGACCCCAAAAACTGGACAGGTGGTTAAGGTCGTGTCCTGCTCCTAGAATG